>NZ_JAUBVJ010000052.1:47166-56150 GCF_036702785.1 Microcoleus sp. AR_TQ3_B6
GTATTTTCGCCCATCAACCCGGTTTCTGAGCCCCCAGGAGTAATCTAAAATCTAAAATCTAAAATCTAAAATCGAATCATTGTCGTCGAACCAGCAATCGGTGCCAAAGCCTAATGCTCTATTATTTGGAGACAATTCTGTTGCTAAATTTAATGCTGCTTGTCGGCCGATTTGGGTTTCAAATACTGAGGAAAAAACTGCGTCTATATTGTGAGTTTGACAAAATTTTCGCAGTTGGGATGGAGAACCGCATATCGCAGGTTTAATGACGAAAATTCCCCGCCAGCCTTGGCTGTAGCACTCTTGGATGCGATCGAGGTTGGCTGCGGATTCGTCGAGGGCGATCGCAGTTGCATAAATAGCATTCAATTCTACCATTTCCTGAAACTGTGTTACGGGCAGCGGCTGTTCCAAAAATTCAATGTCTGCGGAAAAGTCGGGAATTGCATTTACCTTGTCGCAAGCTTCCAACCATGTTTTAGCCTGCGAGTAACTGAGTCCACCGTTGGCATCTAACCGCAAAAATGCCGATTCTCGATCGCACAAATTGTGCATTACTTGGATTAGCTGCTGAAAAATCTTTAATTCTTGTTCAATTGCAGCAACACCAATTTTCCATTTAAACGTCCGATATCCCTCTAACCAAAGCACTTGCAAAGCCTGCAAAGCTGTTTCACCTGCTGGCAATAAACCGCTGTACTGACTCAGCCTCTTATCCTCGTTCCCAGGCTCTGCCGGGGAATGCTTTTCTAGCGGCTCTGCCGCGTGTAAAATAGAAACTCTTCCTCCTAATATGCGTTCCCCGGCAGAGCCTACAAACGAGTTTGACAAGTTTGATAGTGCTGACTCAAAGCCAAATTGACAAGCCGGCAATTGGGCGGAAATAGCGAAAATCATCTCTGATGAAAGATTAGCTGGCAACTGGTGACAAAAATCTAAAGCTTGCTCAAAACTTTCGGAACCAAACCAACTCAAAGGGGCAATTTCTCCCCAACCAATTAGATTATTTTCTCCCACAATTCGCAGGATAATTCCTGAGCGAATATCCCAGATTCCGTGACTTGTTCGCAATGGACGCTTAAACTTTCGCTGATAAGTGCGAAACTCGAATTGATACAGCATTTATTTTTTAGTTAATCATAAAATTGTCTCAATTTATCAATTGTCAGGTACGAAGTGCGCCCCCGCTCATTACTACAGAATGTGGGCGTTGGTACAGAGGATTAAAGAATGTGTTCCCTGCGGACTCTACAACATTGATATTTTTGGCGCAAGTCTTATTAATCATAAAATTGTCTGACAACTGCTCCAAACTTATCAATATTTTCAAAATGGGTATTATGACCAGCTTTTGGTACAATTTCCAGACTAGCGCCCGGACACAAGCTGGCAATCTCGGTGTTGATATTTGTAAATTTATCATCATATTCTCCCGCTAGCAAGAGGAGAGGGATTTGATTGTGTGGGAGTTTTTCCCAGAGAGAGGGCTGGTTGCCTGTTCCCATGTTGCGGAGCGATTTGGCTAACTCTAAGGGATTGTTTGCTAAGCGGGTTTCTATGAGTTTGTCGAAGTTGGGAGAGTTTTTTAAAGATGTGAATAAAGGGCGATCGTACCAGTTTAATAAAAAATCTTTAATGTTGCTATTTTCCAGCTTTTGTGCTAGCTGTGAATCGGCTTGCAGGCGGTGCGATCGCTCTTTTTCTGTCTTCAATCCCGGAGACGCTGACTCTAACACTACTTTCTCGAATCTTTCAGGAAAATGTAATGTCATGTAAAGTGCCAATCGCCCGCCCATTGAATAGCCCAACAACAAACATTTGTCTATTTGTAAATCATCTAATAACTGTATCAATGCTTCGGCTGTATTTGACATATTGTAGCAACTTTCGTCGCCGCTGACTTTGGTTTTTCCATGACCCGGAAGGTCAACTGCTAGACAGCAATAACTTTTAGCAAGTAAGGGAACGACGCTACTAAAGTCTTGACTGTCGCCAGTGAATCCATGCAAAAATAAAATTGTCTGTTGATTATTGTTGCCACTTAAAAAATAGTGAAACTGATAATTATTAAAGGTTGCCATTTCGTTACAACATAGCTGCTAAGTCTTCAGGGATAAGACCGGTGTATTCTCTTGCTACCGATTTTCCCTTCTTTGACAAAGGATTATTGTAAAGCAAATCGCCCTCCGGTGAGTGTGCTAAAACTTCACCTCGAATTACATTCAAATTCTCATCCAGTTCAGTGTAAGCAATTAGCACCCACTCGCTAGGATATCAGTGGATGATTTCTTCTCGGCTGAGTATTTTGTCAATTTATACTTGCGTACTCATGCTTTGATTCTCCTTTTTTACGATTCAATGTGAAGTACGGATTGCTGAATTAAAGAAGATTTTGAGAAGTCGCGCAACTGGGCAAACTCGCCCAACTCCCTCAACTTAGCAAACCATACCTCCAGTTTACCGAGATTCTCGATCGCCCGATCTACAAAGCAAAGCCCAATGCCAGCAGCAATCCGCTCGAAAAATGCAGCGTAACTGCGATAAACTTAGAGTTGCTGACACGAGCAGGTTGGTCGTGATAGTCTGTGACATGGCGGCAAAGGTCGATCGCAAACGGCAAACTCCCAAAAATTAACAGCGTCCAAATTGGGAACATTCCCAAAGCCACAAATAGCACAGTCAAAGCATAAACGCTGCCGCACAACCACTGCAACAACTCGGCACCTTTTTTCGTACCCAGTCGAACAATCGGCGATTTTTTACCCGCAGCCAAATCGTCCGCAACTTGATGAAAATGGGAACAAAATAAGATAATACTCGTAGTAATTCCCACGATTACCGAAGCCGCCAAATTAGTTGCAGACCAAGTTTGAGTCTGACTGTAATAAGCAGCAGCCAAGGCTAGGGGCCCAAAGGTGAAAAAGCAGATGATTTCGCCCAAACCCTGATAGCCAAGACGAAACGGAGGCCCTTGATAAGTGTAGCCGAGAGCACAGCATAAAACTACTAGCAAAATTACTGTTGGGTCTTTTTGCCACCAGCTTATGGCGCAGATTCCCGACACTCCGACTGCTAAAAACAGATTTGCCAGCCAGAAAATTAAAGCTTTATTTCCGGTTAAGTTAACTAGGGAATGCGCTTTGTTTTTATCGATGCCTGTTTCCGAGTCAAATACATCATTGCTGAGATTCAGCCATGCTATAATCAAAATGGCTGACATTAAAAATGTCGAAAAAATTGACGAATTAATCGTTTTAGTTTCGGCAAAAGCAATGGCAGTTCCTACTGAAATAGGAATCACGGCAACGCTGTACATGGGCGGCTTGATTGCCGCCAGCCACAATTTACTATTTGGATGTTCAATTAACTTTGTTGTCATTACACAAACTTGATGCAATTGATAGCAGCTTAGTGATTTTACAATGTTATTGGTAAATAATGTTTACTCTGTATCAGGTTGAGTGGGTGCGGGGCATCCGTTGAGAGGCTGTGAAGGCGATCGAAGGCTGGAAGTAGCCCGTCTGCAAACCTTTGTAGGGGCGATCGCATGAGAGTCGAGATTTAGTTGCTCAATCTTAAAGTTTTATGTATAAATGTTTCGCTCGATCGCGCGATAGTGTGTTTTCGCCCCGCTGCTGAGCCCAAACTTTCCGGGAAACTCGAAAGGTCATGTTTTGCGATCGCCCTCCCGTGCTTAGATCGAAATAGGGGTTTTAGCCGGACAAACCCACACTCTATCTGACAAATCTGCTATTCTCGCTTTCATGACAGTAATACCGCACCGCGCTAATCTCTTGCAAGACCGCAATCAACTGCATCAGTTTCTGTTAAATTGCCAGCAGTCTTTAACCGAAAAAGATCGCACAAAAATAGTTAGTATTTCTCAGGAAATTTACCCCCTCGATCCGCTAGCTGTACTGCAAGAGATTGCCGAACCTTGTCAGCGGCACTTTTACTTTGAAAAAAGAGACCCTATTTCAAGCAAAAGTTTTGCGATCGCCGCCCTAGATTCAGCCATCCATCTAACAGTAGCAGGAACCGAGCGATTTGCCCTCGCTCAAAATTTTATTCAATCTTGTCTTGCCCGAACAATTACCATTGGTGCGGAACGCTTGCCATTTAGCGGGCCTCACTTTTTTTGCAGCTTTGCTTTTTTTGATGAGAACATTGTCGCTAATTCTTACTTTCCACCCGCTACCATATTTTTGCCAAAATGGCAAATTACCAGACAAAAAAATAGCTGCATTTTCGTTGCGAATGCGCTAGTAGAACAAGATATAAACGTTAAAAACATCGCCGAAAATATCTGGAAAACATTTGATAAAATTGCCTCTCGAAAATACCATAAATTAACTACTGCGCTCGAGAGGTCGATATCTGTGAAACAAATTCCCGTGAATGATGCCAGTCAATTTAAAGCATCAGTCAAGTCGGCTTTAGAATTGATAAAATCTCAATATTTTAGTAAAATTGTTTTATACCAAGCCATAAATGTAATTTCTAAAACCCCTTTCAGTTTAATAGATTCCTTAAATAACTTGCGCCTCAGTTATCCAGATTGCTATGTATTTTCAACCAGTAACGGCAAAGGTCAAAATTTCATCGGTGCCAGTCCAGAACGCTTAATTAGCATTCACAACAATCAGTTATCAACAGATGCTTTAGCAGGTTCAGCACCGAGGGGAAAAACTGAAGCAGAAGATGCGAAACTAGCCCAGGGATTGCTAGAGAGTGAGAAGGATATTCGAGAACATCAAGTTGTGATAGATTTTATAGTCCATCACCTTTCTAAACTAGGCATAACCCCCAATTGTTCCCCAACTCCCAGACTGCTGCAACTATCAAACATTCAGCATTTGTGGACACCAATCACAGCTCAAATTCCCGCCGATATTCATTTATTAAAGATTTTAGCTCAACTGCATCCAACCCCAGCGGTAGCAGGCGTTCCGAGAGACATCGCCCTCCAACAAATTCGCCGCTGCGAAACCTGCGATCGCTCCCTCTACGCAGCACCCATCGGCTGGATCGATGCCCGTGGCAATGGGGAATTCGCGGTCGGGATTCGATCGGCATTAATCGACGGCGATCGGGCTATACTCTATGCTGGTAATGGTATTGTGGCAGGTTCCGAACCGGAAAAAGAACTAGCAGAAATTCAGCTCAAATTACAACCACTTTTAAACGCTTTGGTCTAATTAAACTAATTTTAATCCGCTCCCAGAAACCGGTTTTTTTATGAAAAGACGCGTTATAGCCCGAATATTCCGTAAAAACCCGGTTTCTTTGGTTGGAGTGCGTAAGTCATGTTAATTAATTTTCACTTCCTCAAAATGTTCTACTATGGGAAAAGGATCGTAAAAATGGTGAAGCATTCTTTTCCATTCTTGATATTCAGCAGAACTCCTAAATCTAATTGTATGAGCTTCTAAATTTTCCCATCTCACCAATAATAGATATTTTCCTGGAACTTCTGTGCAGCGATGAAGTTCGTGAGATAAATATCCATCTATAGACGCTATCAGACTGGAGGCTTGTCTAAAAGCTATCTCAAAATCCCCCTGACAGCCCGATTTGACATTCAGCACAACCGCCTCAAGAATCATAAAAATGTATCCTGACAATTATTTGGGTATAATATCGTAGCACAATACAGAGTTGAGCTACTCAGATTTAGCAATGCCAATAGATTTTCGCAATACAAACACCGTCTGGGCTTCCGTATTAGTAGAGACATTGCAACGAGTAGGATTAAGTACAGCCGTGATTTGTCCCGGTTCGCGATCGGCACCGCTAACAATAGCCTTTGCCCAGAACAACAAAATAGAAACTATTCCCATACTCGACGAACGTTCAGCCAGCTTTTTTGCATTAGGAATTGCCCAAAAATCAGGTTTGCCCGCCGCACTAATTTGCACATCAGGAACCGCCGCAGCCAACTTTTATCCTGCGATAATTGAAGCCAGAGAAAGCCGAATTCCCCTGCTAATATTCACAGCCGATCGACCTCCAGAAATGCGGGACTGTCACGCCGGACAAGCGATAGACCAAGTTAAAATATACGGCAATTATCCGAACTGGCAAGCCGAATTAGCAATCCCTTCTGCGTCCACAGGAATGCTAGACTATCTGCGGCAGACGGTAATGTATGCTATTGAGCGATCGCTCTTTCCCACCAAGGGCCCCGTCCACCTCAACATCCCCTTTCGCGACCCGCTTGTACCCGTTCCAGACATAGCTGTAGAAGCTTTAGAAACACAATTCAATCCCGAACATTTCTTTGCAGGATTAGAACCAATTGTTGCAGGAGAAAGCTCTACCTCCCCCAGCCTCCCTTTGTTAAGGGGGGGAGAAGAAAGTACAATGCAAGAATGGCACAAGTGCAGCAAAGGGATAATTATTGCAGGCGTTTCCCAACCTCAATTTGCCGAAAAATACTGTAGTGCGATCGCCCATATTTCCAAATCCTTAAATTGGCCAGTTTTAGCAGAAGGACTATCCCCAGTCAGAAACTACGCCCAACTAAACCCCCATCTAATTTCCACCTACGATTTAATCCTGCGAAACCCCTTCCTAGCAGATAAATTAATCCCAGAAATTGCCATTCAAATCGGAGACTTACCCACCAGCAAAGAACTGCGAAACTGGTTAGATAAAACCCAACCCAAACGATATATAATCGACCCCAGCCACCACAACTTCGATCCGCTACATGGCCAAACAGTTCACCTGCGAACCTCCGTAGAAAATCTCGCAGTTAATCTCGCAACTATATTAACTCTTGTCCCCACCCTTAACAAGGGCGAGTCAACTCTTGTTCCCCCCCTTAAGCAGGGGGAGTTAGGGGGGGTTCTCACCTCTCCATCAAACGAATACCTCCAACTTTGGTGCAACACCGAAATCCAAGTCAGAGAAACAATAGACCAAAAAATATCAGCCATTAACAAAATAATCGAACCCAAAGTGTCCTGGCTGCTTTCCCAGATTTTGCCGCCAGCAACACCGATATTTATTGCCAACAGTATGCCCGTCAGAGATGTAGAATTTTTCTGGAAGCCGAACAGCTTAGAAATAAAACCGTTTTTCAATCGCGGAGCTAACGGCATAGACGGCACTTTATCAACAGCATTGGGAGTTGCTCACCGCAATCAAAGCAGCATCATGCTAACAGGCGATTTAGCACTTTTGCACGATACGAACGGCTTTTTAATTAAAAATAAATTTGTTGGTCATTTGACAATCATATTAATTAATAACAACGGCGGCGGAATTTTTGAAATGTTGCCCGTTGCCAAATTTGACCCGCCCTTTGAAGAGTTTTTTGCGACGCCGCAGCATATCAACTTTGCTCAGTTGTGTGCAACTTATGGCGTGGAACACGAGGTAATTGAGAATTGGGAACAGTTCAAACAAAAATTAATTTCGCTGCCCAATAGTGGCATTCGCGTCTTAGAAGTGCAAACAGACAGGCGATCGGATGCTAAATGGCGGCAAGACAATCTCACTAAAATTGCTAAAGGTTTGTAATTTTCAGTGGTGGACGCACTTGGACTTTCAGAAACCGGGTTTTTGGAGTTCCTGTGCGGGCTCGGGCAAAGTATACCCGCGAAAAAACCCGGTTTCTGATCAAGCGTGCGATCGCTAATGAGTGTAGGTATCGCTAAGTGGAACGAAACTCAACCTAGACTAATTTAAACTGCTGGTTGAGCTAGCAGCGAATCTAACTCTCCATCTGCATCAAGTTTGTGAATGTCATCGCAGCCGCCAACGTGGCGATCGTTAATAAAAATTTGGGGCACGCTGCGGCGTCCGTTAGCGCGTTGGGCCATTGCATTTCTAGCGGCTTCGTCGCCATCAATTTTGTATTCTGTGAAATTTACGCCTTTCCACCACAGCAAAGTTTTTGCCCGGATGCAGTAGGGACAGGTTTGCCAAGTATAGATTTCAACATTGGCTTTGATGCGATCGGGCTTGCGGCCCAAGATGGGATTGAGAAAATCAAGCATTGTCGGTACCGGGGTAAAAATTGAACTGGTTGAGAGATTAACGTCATTTTAGCTAAACGCCGTCAATCGATTTTAGATTTGAGATTTGAGATTTTAGATTGACCCCACGGATAAATGCGGGGCTTGAGGATTTTCGAAAATCGATTTTGGATTGATTCCACGGATAAATCACGTGGCGGGTACCACCTTTGAAATTCGCTTTTCAGTCCCGCCTCCTACCCAAACATCGGCCCGGCATGGACTTGCCCGCCGCCACCTGGGTTGCTGTGATTCGCATCACACATTGACTCGACTCAGATCACTTACATACACGCATCATAATCACATTGGGAACCTCATTAATATCACTGATTCTTTCGGGAAAACAAGGAATGATCTACATATCGAACTCAACAGAACTGCCATGATTCCACTACAACTCCTCCCCGGCGCTATATCTGAAATCCTCGCTTCTGTAACCGACACAGGCGTTTTGACTCTGGCCGATCGCTACGGCTTGATGGCTGCCACCTTCGACGACTCTCTGAATGAGGAAGATAGAGGCTGTGTCAACCGCTTGCTGCGGGCGGTGCTCAGAGGCCGAGTGAAAATGGTCAACGAACTTTCCGCAGCATTCTAATCGGAGGCAAGAAGTTTTGTTCTGAAGGCAAAGTCACTCAGTGGTAGATAAAGATGGCGATATTGACTGGCAGTCGATCGCCCGGCGGGAGTCGCAGAGACTTGAAACAGTGGCAATTTCAATTCAATTTAAAGTTTTCTCCTCTAACTCAACAACGGTTTTTTCGATGGGCAGCCTGTTACGGGCTGCTTTTTGTTGGACGGCTAATCTGTAGTCATTAGTCATTAGTCATCAGTCATTAGTCATTAGTCATTAGTCATTAGTCATTAGTTATTAGTTATTAGTCAACAGTCAACAGTCAACAGTCAACAGTCAACAGTCAACAGTCAACAGTCAACAGTCAACAGTCAACAGTCAAC
>NZ_JAUBVJ010000053.1:0-56100 GCF_036702785.1 Microcoleus sp. AR_TQ3_B6
AATATAATTCTGTTTACCTTTCTTCTGACCATTTTTATTGACATGAGTTGACTGACATTCAGGACATTTCATAAGCTTTTGGTTTTTTGAAGTGTTATTTTTTGGCGCTCGCACTATAAATTTATCATACCCTAATTCGGGCTTGCTGAAGCAGTTGCAAAAGTAAATACTGTATGAGTTGTCTGACCCTAAAAAGGTGGAAGGGTGCAAGAAAAACTGCTAAAATAGATCAAAAGCCGTGCATTAACACCTGCGATCGTGTACAAAAAAGCTGAGGTTGCCCCAAGCCCCCCATCCGACTTTGAACTGCCCTTCGGAGGCAGCTTGTCACCAGATAATTGTTGGGTAAAGATGGCCCAAGTATTACCGTGGTCAGAATTTGAATCAGAATATGCTCAAAACTTCCCCGAGCGAAATGGGTGCACCAGCCAAATCCTTTCGGATGGCGTTGGGGGCATTAATTATCAAAGAAAAACTCGGAATTAGCGATCGGGAAACTGTAGAACAAATTCGTTAAAACCCCTATCTGCAATACTTCATCGGTCAATTAAGCTACAGTAACGAGCTGCCATTTGACCCATCACTATTAGTTCACTTTAGACAACGGATTAGTCGGAATTTAATTAACAAAGTGAACGAAGGAATGGTCAAAAAAATACGAGAAACCGCCGCAGACAAAGCCGAAAAAAAAAAGGATTCGGACTCCAAAAATGAGTCACAAAATCGAGGAAAGTTGCTCGTAGATGCGACCTGCGCCCCCGCCGATATTACCTATCCGACTGACTTAGGACTATTAAACGAAGCCCGAGTTCACACAGAAAAATTTTTATATATTCTCTATAAATCTCTAAAATACAAAGCCAAAAAAAAGCCAATAACCTACCGGAATCTAGTGAGAAAAGACTACTTAGCAGTAGGCAAACAAAGACGAGCCACCCAAAAGAAAAAAGACAAGGCCTTAAAAAACAACTCCAATATATCAAAAGAAATTTAGCTCATCTTGGACAGCTAATAGAATTAGGTGCGACATGAACAAGTTTGAATAAAAAGCAATATAAAACCCTACTATTCCTCACAGAAGTATATCGCCAACAGCAATGGTTATTTGATAACAATAAACAGAGTATTGAGCAGAGAATAGTAAGTTTAAGTTAACCCCATATCCGTCCCATACTCAAAGGAAAAACAGGGAAAAAAGTAGAGTTTGGAGCTAAACTATCAGCCAGTTGCTTTGAGGGATATGTGTTCTTACACCGAGTGATGGGAATTGTTTCAACGAATCAGGAGACTTAAAAGCACAAGTAGAAGCATATCATAGGTTCACCGGATATTATCCAGAGTCAGTTCATGCCGATCGTATTTATCGTACAAGAGAAAACCGAGCATGGTGTAAAGAAAAAGGTATTAGAATCAGTGGTCCGCCCTTGGGAAGACCCCTAGCAACAATCAGTAAAGAAAAAAAGAAGCAAGCCTTGTCAGATGAGAGAATTAGAAATGCAATTGAGGGTAAATTTGGGACTTGCGTAAACGAAGATTCAGTCTGGATAGAGTGATGGCAAAATTTGATAATACTGCTGAAATAGTTATTGCTATTACTTTTTTAGTAATGAACCTTTCTACCTGGTTGCGCCAGGTTTTTTGTGTGTTTTTATGTCGAACGGGCAAAACAACACCTGTTTTTGGATTAAAGATAATCTCCAATTATATTGGGAGGGTCTTAACGCCGGAAAACCTTATCTTAAATCGAGCTTGAATATATCGATCGCTCCTGTTCTTGGGAAAGCGATCACTTATTCAGCAAGCCCTAATTCAGCAACGCCTACTTTGGCGTTGCTGAAACAAGGTATGATTAGTTCAAAGAGAAATTTGCAAAAACAATTAACTAAAAATCTAAATCTATGAAATGTCTTGAATGTAAATCAACTCATGTAAATAAAAATGGACACAAAAAAGGCAAACAGAATTATATTTGTGTTGAGTGTGGTAGGCAATTCATAGAATGCTACCAACCCCATAAGGGTTACTCTCAAGGAGTTAAGCATGAATGTCTAAGAATGTATGTCAATGGTATGGGTTTTCGAGCGATAGAGAGAATCAAAGGTCTTCATCATACGACAATAATTAATTGGGTCAAACAGGTGGGAGGACTTCTACCACAGGCTTACGAACCAGACACAATTCCCGAAGTCGGAGAACTAGATGAATTAGAAACATTTATTGGGTCAAAAAAAAACAAAATGTGGTTATGGACAGCAGTAGACCACTTCAAACCAGGTATTTTAGGATGGGTTTTAGGAGACCATAGTGCCCAAACATTTAAACCTTTATGGGAGCTGGTTGAGCAATGGAGATGCTATTTTTATGTAACGGACGGTTGGAAAGTTTACCCCATGTTTATTCCAGATGGTGACCAAATCATTTGTAAAACTTATATGACCAGAGTGGAAGGTGAAAATACAAGACTCAGACATGATCTGGCTCGATTGAAGAGAAAAACTCTTTGTTATTCTTGCATCCGAAGAAATGCTCAAACATTCAATTCGTTTACTAATTTACTATTTCAAATTCTCGGACGTTCCCATTCCATATTCAAGTAATCATTTAGATACTCTGATTTGAAGGCTATTCGACCTGAACTGCCAGCGGCAAGCTTCCTAATCATACCTCAATTCAGCAACGTCAAAAAGTAATTGCAATAACTGTACCAGATGTATTATCAAGTTTTGCCATCACAAGGGTTCAGACCGAATCTTCGTTTGCTTTGCCCAAACTTTCCCTCTATCGCATTTCTAACTCTTTCATCATATGCGGCTTGTTTCTTTTTTTCTTTACTGACGTTTGCTGGCGGTCTTCCTAGGGGCGGTCCACTCAGCCTAATTCCTTTTTCATGACACCATGCTCGGTTTTCCCTTGTACGGTAAATGCGCTCTACATGAACTGATTCACCGATAGTATCCTGTGAACTTATGATATGCTTCTACTTATGTTTTTAAGTCCCCTGATGCGTTAAAGTTATCCCAGCTAATCCGGTCTAAAAATACATATCCTTCAAAACCACTGGCTGATAGTTTGGCTCCCAATTCTACGCTTTTCCCTGTTTTTCCTCTGACTATGGGACGAATATGGGGTTGACTTAAACTTACTATTCTATCCTTAATACTATGTTGAACGTTGTCAAACAGCCACTGTTGTTGACGAGGTACTTCTGTGAGAACTAGCCTGGTTTTATATTGCTTTTTATTCAGACCTTCTCGGCTCGCACCTGAATCGATTAGCTGTTCAATATGAGCTAGGTTTCTTTTGATGTATTGAAGTTGTTTTTTAATTGCTTGTCTTTATTTTTTTTTTGTCGGTCGTCGTTGTTTGGCTACTGCTAAGTAGTCTTTCCTGGCCTTATTACGGTAGGTTCTTGGTTTTGTAGTGGTTTTTTATTTAATTTGTTTATACAGAATGTCTATGATTTTTTCTGTATGAACTCTGGGTCTGTTTAATAGTCCTAAGTCGGTCGGATAACTAATGTCGGCTGGGGCAGAGGGAGCATCTACGATCAATTTGCATCTATTGGATAACTCATTTTGGGCGTCCGAATTATTTTTTTTTCGGGTTTGACGCTTAGTGATTTCTCGCATTTTTTTGACCATGCGTTCGTTCACTTGATTAATTAGGTTGGGACTAATAAGCCCGTCGAAAGTGTACTAAGAGTGATGGGTCAAATGCGAGTTCGTTGCTGTAGCTTGATTGACCGATGAAGTATTGCAGATAGGGGTTTTCACGGATTTGTTCGAATCTTGGACGATCGCTAATTCCGAGTTTTTCTTTGATGATTAATGCCCCCAACGCCATCCGAAAGGATTTCGCCGGTGCGCCCATTTCGCTCGGGGAAGTTTTTAGCATATTCTGCTTCAAATTCTGACCACGGGATAAGTTCTGCCATTTTTACCCAACGGTTATCTGGTGACAATTTTCCACAGGAGGGGAGTTCAAAGTCGGAAGGTGCGGGGGTAGCAAGCTCAGCTTTTCTGTACACGTTCGCAGGTGGTGATGCACGGGTTTTGACCTATTTTACCTGTTTATCTTGCACTTTTTTCTCGCTCGCGCTATCGAAACCCAGACCACGCAATATGCGATCGATTATTCAGCAAGCCCTAGTATAGAGGCCGATCATCAGGTAAGCACTACAAACGATTTCCCACCATTTTTCAATCTGTGAATATTGCGTAACTCGGAAATCTGCCCATCCTAATTCACTCTTACTTTGTCGAAAACCATATTCAATCCAAGTCCTATTTCCATACAAATTCCCAACTTCTTTAGCTAAGACTCCCGGAATTTGTGTCATCACATACCAGGTTGAGTTTTCGGGAAGGGTCTCTATATCTGTTGTGATTTCCCAGTAACGCAATGCTCTCTTTTTTCCATAAATAATTTCTCGAATATAGCGGACTTCTCGGTTCCCATCGTCCAAGCTCCGCTCAAATTTACACCCTTTATTAGGTCTAACCCTTTGCTCTGGAAGCAACCGCACACTGTGATTACTCCGAATCGCAGAGCGCAAATAGAAGATTTAATCCTTGTAAACAGCGAATGAATGTACTTGTACTTTCTCCATACAAGCTATCAGCCAAAACACAGTCTATTTCAAATCCCATCGCTTTAATTTCTCTAATCATCTGGCTGGCTATCTGGGGTTTGCTTAGGTAACTATCCTTTAGTTTAAGTCGTTCTTTAGGTTTATAAATTTCAAATGTTAATGGGAAAGTTAACCCATCTACTAGACCATAGCTCACCACAGCCACTATGCCATTGTCAATTTTTCCAAGTCGCCCTAAATATTGTCTAGCTACATAATCGGTAGCTTTTCCCTTTTTTTACTCTCCTGTTTCATCAATGATGATAACGATTTTTCGATCTTTAACAATTCTTAAAATTAATTCAAGTCTTTGCCTTCTCAAGGCTTGAGCCTCCCAGGGTGATTGGGTAAGAAAGTGATGCAGCCCTTGAGCATTTTCTAGCCCCATTATCTCTGCAATGGCTGGTAGTGTCTTACGTTTAATATCAGAAATTATACCCGCATGAAGGTGTGTAAAAGCTTCAAAGCTTCTGACTTCTGAAAACAGATTTCTGTAATACCGACAATACTCATCAATCAATTTCAAGGTTGAATCAGCTTGGCGAGGCTTAACCATAGACCCAGCTCAGGTTTGAGAGATTTTGTTCTATTATACTCGGCTTTAAGTGACAGAAGAGGGGTATTTCCGATCGCATTCTTTGTGTCGGCAGAGCGGGTTTACGCCGCTGATGGCGGGAAATCAAAGATCGGGCGTCAACCGGCCCTTGGGAGATTTTCGCTGCTCACAGAATGAATTAACTGCACATGAGATGAGACTGAGCAGGAGTTGTCTCCCGACTAATTTAGATTGCTGAATCTTTAGCCTGTACGATCGCCCTTAACCCCTGTTCCACCCATATAATACTTGAGGGTGGCGTGAGTTATTGGTTCCCGGAGCGAAAATTATATCTGCAAATTAACTAAAAATATGAACAGTAAAGTGTCGGCAG
Organism: Microcoleus sp. AR_TQ3_B6; assembly: GCF_036702785.1. Lineage (NCBI taxonomy): Bacteria > Bacillati > Cyanobacteriota > Cyanophyceae > Oscillatoriales > Microcoleaceae > Microcoleus > Microcoleus sp. AR_TQ3_B6. The sequence continues at coordinate 5,560 of NZ_JAUBVJ010000053.1, forward strand.
TCATATAAACTAATTTTGATCGCCCTCAAAACGATTTGATGCTATGTGGGACAAAATTGCCGCGCACATCTCTGAAACAACCGGAGAAACATTTTCTCTTGACCATCGCCATTCTGTCAGCGGCGGCTGCATCAATCAAGGCTATTCTATTAGCAGCAGTTCCCGCGCTTACTTCGCGAAAATCAATCAAGCTTCCCAAATTGCGATGTTTGAAGCCGAGGCTTTGGGTTTGCAGCAAATGCGGGCAACGCAGACGATTCGAGTACCTGAGCCGATTTGCTGGGGAACTGATGGGAATTCAGCTTATATTGTGCTGGAATGGCTGGATTTGGGAAGCCGCGGGGGCGAGAGAGCTTGGGAAGAAATGGGGCGGAAACTGGCGGCAATGCACAAATATACCCCCCCCAACCCCCCCTTGCTAAGGGGGGGAGAAGAGCGTAATTCTACCTTGCTTGGGAAGGTTTTTGGTTGGGATATTAATAATACGATCGGCTCAACGGTGCAAATTAATAATTGGACGGCAAATTGGGCAGAATTTTGGGCAGAACATCGGATTGGTTATCAGTTAAAATTGGCTAAGCGTCGGGGCGGTCATTTTCCGCAAGGGGAACGTTTATTAGAGATGATTCCTGAATTGTTAGCTGGTTATGAACCTCAACCCTCGCTAGTTCACGGGGATTTGTGGGGGGGAAATGCGGGGGTGACATCTGCGGGGGAACCGGTGATTTTTGACCCGGCAACTTATTTTGGAGATAGAGAAGTTGATATCGCGATGACGGAGTTGTTTGGCGGGTTTCCGGCGCTGTTTTATCGGGGATATAATCAGGTTTGGTCATTGGATGGAGGCTACGAGCGACGGAAAAGTTTATATAATTTATATCACATTTTGAATCATTTTAATTTGTTTGGTGGAAGTTATGAGTCGCAGGCGAATCAGATGATTAATAGAGTCTTGGGTTAGAAATAGGGATTTTTTATTTCTAACCGCAGATGAACGCAGATAAACGCAGATGTAAGGTTTATCTGCGACCGCTGCCGCTTTATTTTTGCTTAGCTGTTGCTTTTTTCTTGGCTTCTTTTTCGGCTTTTTTAGCCGCTTTTTCAGCTTCAAGTTTGGCGATTCTTGCTAGCTCTTTTTCTTCGGCTATTTTATCCAGATAGTAGTGGTAATCTCCCAAATAAGTGCGAAACTCTCCATCCCGGATTTCGACTATTTTGTTGGCGACTTGGGAGATGAAATAGCGATCGTGCGAAACGATAATTACGGTACCGTCATAATTCTGAATCGCTTCTTCCATCATCTCTTTCGCCGGAATGTCGAGGTGATTTGTCGGTTCGTCCAAAATTAGCAAATTCACGGGAGTCAACAGCATCTTTGCTAAAGCCAGACGGGCTTTTTCTCCGCCGCTCAAAGCGCCGACTTGTTTGAATACTGTTTCGCCGGTAAACAAGAATCGCCCCAACAAAGTCCGAACTTCTTCATTTTTCCAGTCGGGTACTTCGTCGTGAATCGTTTGCATCACGCTTTTATTCAAATCTAAGGCTTCTGCCTGATTCTGTTCAAAGTAACCGGGGATGACGTTGTGGCCTCCCAATTTGACTGTACCTTCAGTCGGCTTTTCCAAGCCCATAATCATCCGCAGCAGGGTGGATTTGCCCGCGCCGTTGGGGCCGAGAAAGGCTATGCGATCGCCCCTTTCAATTAATAAGTCTGCTCCCAAAAATAGGATTTTTTCGCCGTAGGTGTGCACCAAATCTTCAATTATTGCTACTTCGCGGCCGCTGCGGGGTGCGGGGGGAAAGCGGAAATGCAAAGTTTTTAATCCGCCGGTGGGGGCTTCGATGCGTTCGATTTTATCTAACTGTTTCTCGCGGCTTTTGGCTTGGGTGCTGCGAGTGGCGCTGGCGCGGAATTTTTCTACGAATGCTTGCTGTTTTTCGAGTTCTTTTTGCTGGCTTTCGTAGGCGCTGAGTTGGGCTTCTCTGGCTTCTGCTTTTTGCAGCAGGTAGGAGGAGTAGTTGCCGAGGTAGGTGGTGGAAACGCCGCGTTCGGTTTCGACGATTTGGGTGCAAAGCCGATCGAGAAATTCCCGGTCATGGGATACGATTACCATTGGGGTTGTCAGCCCTTTGAGGTAAACTTCCAGCCATTCGATGGTTTCTAAGTCGAGGTGGTTGGTAGGTTCGTCTAGCAGCAGGATGTCGGGTTTTTGGAGGAGAATTTTGCCCAAACTCATCCGCATTTGCCAGCCGCCGCTGAAGGCGCTGACTAATCGATCGCCGTCTTCGGGTTCAAAGCCGATTTCGGGCAGAATTTTCTCGATTTGGGCTTCTAAACCGTAGCCGTTTAAGCCTTCAAATTGCCGTTGCAGCCGGTCCATTTTGTGGATCAGTTCGTCGAGATTTTCTGGGGTGGAGGTTTCCAAGTCTCGATGCACTTGCATCAGGGATTCGTGGACTTCGTTGGCTTCGCTGAAGGCGCGCCAAAATTCTTCTCTGACGGTGCGAGTCGGATCTACTTCAAATTCTTGGGAGAGGTAGGCGATGTGGAGGCTGGCGGGGCGAATGACTTCGCCTGCGGTGGGTTCGATTTCGCCGGCGATGATTTTGAGTTGGGTGGATTTGCCGGCACCGTTGACGCCTACTAAGCCGATGCGATCGCCTGGCTTGACTTCCCAGGTGACATCTTTGAGTACGACGCCTGTGGGGTAAATTTTACTGATGTGTTCGAGTCGCAGCATTGTTGTGGGGACTGGGGAAGGGCTGGTTTAGCGGCGGATGGGATGCCGGCGCTGAGGTCGAGTTAATCTTAACAAATTTTAATTATATTTAGCGTCTTGCCAGATTTTGATTTGGTAGGAGTTACGCGAAGAAACCGGGTTTCTCTGAAAAATCGCAGATTCTGGGCTAGAGATATAGGAAGAAACCCGGTTTCTGGCCTCGATGTGGGTTGAGGACTATTTGGGTGGGCCGATCCTCTTCGAGGGCTTCGCTAACGGGCGATCGTGTTGTTTCTGATTGAATTTCTCGAATAATGGTTGAGACTTCTGCACATTATAATAGTGAGTGTCAACCTCGATAGCAAAAGAGAGCGATCGTGCCAGCAAGAGACATTTATCATCAAGTTGTCAAACAGGCTCTGATTAAGGCTGGCTGGACAACTACTTACGATCCGTATCCCTTGGTTTGGACGAATAGAAACCTATCGATCTTGGTGCCGAACAGCTATTAGCTGCTGAGAACAACGATCGCAAGATAGCCGTTGAAGTTAAAAGTTTGATCGGAGAGTCTAGAATTGCAGATTTAGAGCAAGCTTTGGGTCAATATACTCTTTACTATGACATCTTAAAACGGACGGAATCAGAAAGACAACTGTATCTGGCAATTCCACTAAATGCTTTTACAGAGCTTTTTGAAGTAGAAAGTTTTGGTCAGATATTGCTAGATAATAACCGCCTAAATTTGGTTGTTTTCAAGCAAAAAATAGAGGAAATAGTACAATGGATAGCTTAAATAATTATCGCCAACTTGTTAAGCCGCTCCTTAGTGAATACGCTGAGATTCCGGTTTTTGACAGTGGTATCCAAAATAAATAATTTTTGATTTGGAAAATGACCGTTATATGTTAATAAATATAGGTTGGTTTAACGAGCAGCGCATTCACCATTGCGTGATTCATATTGATATTATTGACGGTCAGGTGTGGATTCAAGCAAATAATACCGATCGCCTGATTGCTGAGGAGTTAGTTGCAGCGGGAATTCCTGCCGAATCAATTGTTTTGGGGCTTCAACCGCCTGATGTTAGGCCTTATACTGCTTATGGAGTGCCTACTAGGGAGCAGCAGCGAGAATCTTTGAAAGTATGATGGAGTGGAAGGGATTTGAATTGGAGGGCGAGGATTTATAAGTAGATACAGTATGATTGTTCAATTTGGTTGAACGAACGTCATCCATAACCCTTGATAAAGCACTCGTGATCCCCTTCAGTAAATTCCCTTAAACTCAAGTAAAATAAGACAGCCATCATCCCCACAAAACCTAACTCACCATGCACACCTCAACATTTGACAGTATTTTAGACGAGATCGAAACATTGTCTATAGACGAACAAACTGCTTTACTTGTCATCATGCACCGGAGACTTAGCGATCGCCGTCGCACCGAAATTGCTGCTAACATTGCACAAGGAAAACAAGACTATCAATCTCGAAAGGTCTTTCGAGGTACAGTTAATGAAGTGAGCGCGGACTTAAAAGTTATCAGATGAAGTTAAGAAATGTCCTACTATCATAGGACTTAATGTTGCACACTAAGCAACCTGAGCATTCACCATTGAGTCACTCTCCAAAACATCGGGTGCTGTCAAAATGTTTTGAAGTTGCTGCACAACTTGAGTTTCATCTTGGTATAACATAACTACGTGATCTTTTGCTCTTGTTATTGCTGTATAAAGTCCTGCTTTTTCTTGAAAATCTTTATCAGCATCTGGCAAGTTTTCCACTTGGTAAACGCCAGCAATAATAACAGCATCAAACTCAACTCCTTTCAGCGCATTCCAAGAATCTACAATTACGAAAGGTCGGTTTACAACGTTATAAGCTCGGTCTTGAGCACGCATTGGAGCGTGATTGGGAACACCCAATTTCCGCAAGCATTCACTAATTTCTGATTTAAAGGATTTTAGCTCTTGTGGATGCAATAAAACTCCGATTGAAGATTCTGGATGACTGCTCAATGCCAGTTTAACCTGTTTAGCTATATTGTCTGGAGACATATCACTTTTTACAAGCATTGGCTTAATAGATGAACTGCGAGAAGACTTTTTGAGTGGTTCGACAATATGACCGATTTTACCACCAGCTTCTGAGCGTTTAGCTATCTTCATATTAGCACTAGCTAAATAAGGATATATAAACTGCCAAGCTAATTCTATAATTTCTGGCGCGTTTCTATAGTTTAAATCAAATATTTGCGAACGACCCGTGACTTCAAATCCAAGATTCTTCCAAGTCCATTTTTCCTTTGTTCGATGTTGCTGACCTTCGTACACTGACTGAGTGTTGTCATAGACAAAAAAGATAGAGTTTGTATCGGGATTTACGGCATCTAACATCGCCACAAACCATTCATCATAAAAATCTTGAGCTTCATCAATTAAAATGGCTTGATAACGATTTTTGGCGTTCTTTTGAACTAAATCAATAATTTGCCGTCGCATTGCAGGCTTTTCATCCCACTCATAAGTATACCCTATGCGATAAGCCCACCTATGAAAAGTTAGACTCTCTACGTTTGAACTCCAGCCTTTTTGTCGTATTATTGAATCAATCCATTGATTCATAAAGCGATTGTAACACAATACCAAAATATCCTTATAACCCTCATCAATTAGTTTTTCAAGACGATTTCGCAATACTAATGACTTACCAGAACCTGCAACGCCTCGAACTAAAGAATGACCTTTAAGCGAGAAATTTTTGGCTTTATTCTGTTGTTCGTCTAAATCTTCGCAATTTAATCGCTGATTTAAAGATTGCTCGAAGTTAATCCACTGTTCCACAATCGTTCTCCTTATATCCCTTTTGTTGAGTGTTTTTTATTGAAATCAGCTTACCAACTCTGGATGACATTTACAGTGACAAAAAGTAATAAATAGTGATCAAAAGTAGCAACCTCTTAAAAAATGTGCTAAAATCTACCCAGAGTAAGGTGAACACACAGGCAAAATGCCACAATCCCTACCAGCACAACCTCAATTCGGACACTACCTTTAAGAGGATTTAACCCATGACTGTGGATGAAGCTCTCGCCATTGTCGAAACAGTCCTAGAGGACGACGAACAGTTAAACGACGTGCAAGAGCTAATCTTCAAACAGTGCTGGGAAGGCAGGCAGTCTTATGAGGAAATTGCTAAATTTTCTAAATATGATGATGAATATATTAAAGCCGCTGGCTATAAACTCTGGAAGTTACTCTCAGAAGCTTTTGACGAAAAAGTAAAAAAAAACAATATTAAAGCAGTTATAAAACGATACTTGCGGCGACATCAAGTGACATTACATCGAACTCAAGTTATTGGAGTTAATCTCAGCGGTGCTAACTTAAGCGGAGCAAAACTATCATTCGCCAACTTAAGTGAATCAGATTCATCAGCAGATTTACACGGTGCAATTTTATCTGATTATCATACAGTATCCGATGAAATTATCAAGGCTGAAGACGCAGATAACGAGGGAACTTTGTCGAGCATAGAAGAACGGATTTATCACTGGAATGATTTGCGCTTTCACAGCCAAGAACAAGTAAAAATAGCCGAAGCCCTCGATCGCACAAACACCCTCTTTTTCCCCAACTCCAAAGCCCGCCTCACAACACCCGCAGGTAGACAAAACCAAGAACCAGATTTCCTCATATTCCACCAAGGCAAATGGGGTATTCTGGAAATATCGCATCCCGATACAGAAAAGGATGAAACGCGCGATCGCCTGTTTGCATCTCACGGTATCAGCATCATCCACTACTGCGACGCTAACAGATGCACAGAAGAACCCGATCGCATTGTCCAAGAGTTTTTAGACATATTGAGTCAGGGATAGGGCGAGTGGTTTTTTCATAAGGGCGATCGCATAGGCGCCCAGAAACCGGGTTTTTTACGATAAGACGCGTTGTATCCCGCAGATTCGGTAAAAAACCCGGTTTCTTTGCTTGGAGTGCGTAACTGCATAAGGGCGATCGCACTTCGTAACAAAGTAGATTTTGCCTTGACAAATTACTCGATTTGTGATATGCACGAGTTGTGGAAATTTTTAAGGGCGATCGGGATCTACTTCTGCAAAACGGGCGATCGCGATCGATCCTAACTCATTCCCCAGCAGCCTCAGCCGACGCAGCGAATCTCTCCGCGACAGCTTTGCCAATTAGCGCCACCTGACTCAGAGGCAAGAACCTAATTTTATTGACAATATCTTGAATATCTAAGGGAGCTGAAACTGGCTTCCCATCCAAAAATCTCAGAAGTTCTTCCATCGAATAACCAGCTCTGGCAGCGAGCTTAGCCAAGTTTTCAGTATCAGGAACCGTATCGCCCCTTTCCCAAAGCTGAACAGCAGTAGCGGAAACGCCCAAAAGCCTACCAAACGCTCGCTGACTCATTGTTCCACGAGCAGTTTTGATGATTTCACTAAGTTTTTGTCTATTTTGGATGTTCACGACTTACAAGCTACTCGACCTTACCTACAAGTAAACAGGTCTCTGTACATCAACTGTCCTTACCCAGAAGACTCAGCAGCAGCAGCGAGCCTATCCATCACGGCTCTACCAATCACTGCTAACTCACTAATCGGCATACATTGAATTTTCTTAAGCAACTCATTGGTATTAATAGGTTCCGGCATTGGCTTACCTTCGAGATGAGCCATTAACTCTTCCATCGTAAAGCCCGCTCTTGCCGCAATCTGAGTCAAATTTTTCGTATCCGGGAGAACCTGTCCTTTTTCCCAATACTGAACAGCAGCACCAGAGACTCCCAATAGCCTACCAAAAGCGCTAAAACTCAGGTCGCCACGGGCTAGCTTCACAACTTCGCTCAGTTTTTTCTTAGCTTCTGAGTCCACAGTATTAGTCACCAGATAAACACAACTCCTAGTTTACTTATCTACCAACAAATTTGTCTTTCGTGCTTGACAGCTAAAAATTTACCAGTTATTCTGTAAATACTTTTATAGTTCTAATTCTATTTATCATCCCTCGGGGAGAGCCAAATGACTCGCAAGACACGCCATACACGTCAAAGCCTTACAGCCTCCGGTTGGCTAAAACCCCTATGCTGGCAAATCTCCAAAAAAGAAGCAGCCGAAGCCCTAAGAATGCCCGTCAACCGCATAGTCAAAGTCTACCCCAAACAACATCAGGTAATAGTTGTTTACCTGAACAAGAAAGGACAAAAATGCAGTTCCTTTTTCAGCTACCGACTATTTGCCAGATGGCAACAAGAGGCGATCGCAGCAATTGCCAGTTGTCGAAACCAGCAAATCCTAGCACCCCTAGAAGTCATTGTACAATACGACCTCGAACATTTCAAATATCCAGTGGCGATCGCCGATGCAATTTGGGAAGCCCTACTCAACCATATCTCCCGCGTAACAAGGGAACTGAGGCTGAGCAAACAATGCGCCTAGCCCCCCATCACTCCATCAATTAGTAGAAGCAGCCAACTCAGCCAAACGTTCCTGCTGGTCCTGAGAAATGCAAGTTTGAATAATCCCCTCAATATCCCCTTCCAAAACACTATTGAGCGAGAAATTCTCCCCCAAACGGTGGTCCGTAGCCCGATTGTCCTTATAGTTGTAGGTGCGGATCTTCTCCGATCGCGAACCAGTACCAACCTGAGCCAAACGCCGCGACTTCACCTCATCCTGCTGCTCCCGCAACTTCATCTCATAGAGCTTAGCCCGCAAAATCTGCATCGCCCGCTCCTTATTCTGCAACTGACTGCGCTCCTCAGTACAGAAAATCCTAATTCCCGTCGGCTTGTGAAACAAATCCGCAGCAGTTTCCACCTTGTTCACGTTTTGACCGCCAGCGCCGCCCGATCGAGCCGTGCTCATCTCAATATCCTTCGGATCGATGTGAATCTCCACATCATCCACCTCGGGCATCACAGCCACCGTCGCCGTCGAAGTATGCACCCGGCCGCCAGCCTCAGTCACAGGCACTCGCTGCACCCGGTGTACTCCAGCCTCAAACTTCAGCTTGCTGTAAACGCTGTCGCCTGTAATTTCCAGAATCACCTCTTTAAAGCCGCCCATTTCTGCCAGCGACTCGCTCACCAACTTCACCTGCCAGCCTTGAGTTTGAGCGTAACGGGTATACAGCCGCAGCAAATCTCCCGCCCAAATACTAGCCTCATCTCCGCCAGTACCCGCCCGAATTTCCAGCATAATATTCTTGTCATCGTTCGGGTCGCGGGGGAGCAGCAAAACCTTCAAACGACTTTCCAAATTCTCCAGCTTCGCCTCAAGTTCCTGAACTTCCAGCGCAGCCATTTCTTGCATATCTCGATCGCCCGCGGCTTCCTTGAGAACCTGTCGCGCGCCCACCAAATCTTCCTGAGTGGTTTTCCACAGAGCAAAAGTATCGACCACTTCCTCCAAGGACGATCGAGCTTTCGCTACCCGTTGAAACTCTTGATTGTCCCTAGCCACATCCGGGTCAGCCATGCGGCGAGTCAACTCATTAAAAGTTTGCTCTACCGACTTCAATTTATCCAGCAAATAAGATTCAGCCATTGTCAGTTGTCCTTTGTCAATCGATTTTAGATTTTAGATTTTAGATTTTAGATTTTAGATTTGAAGAACAGTTGGGATAGAATCTCTATCGATCTCAACTGCCAGCCGTAGCAATTCTTCAATCTAAACTCTCCAATCCGAGGGCGGATCGATTTTAGATTTTAGATTTTAGATTTTAGAACTCAAGAGCAGTTAGCATAGAATGTCGATCGAACTCTACTGCCAGCCGCAGCAATTCTTCAATCTAAAATCTAAAATCCGAGGGCGGTAAGTTGCCAGTAGAAAGAACTACTCTCAACAAACTGCGGACAAATGACAATCCGGCTACTTCTTCTTTTTGCCTTTAGCAGCAGCCTTAGAAGCATCTGCTTTCGGATCTTCCATTTTCAGCGGTCCAGAGGAAGCATCTGCCTTCGGCATTTCTACCTCGCTCATGCCATATTTCCGCATAAAGCGCTCCACACGACCTTCAGTATCAATAATCTTCTGAGTGCCAGTATAAAAAGGATGATTTCCCGACCAGACATCAACTTGAAGCTTTGGTCTAGTTGAACCCACAGTCATCACAAGTTCCCCGTTGCAATAAACCTGAGATTCGGGATACCACTCAGGGTGAATTCCATCTTTTGCCATTGTTTTTTACTCTCTAATTTTTGACTTTACAACCATTTTAGCTGCCGCAGGACTTGTATACCAACAACAGCACGAATTTTGCCTTATATCTGTTGGAACCAGGAATCAGGAATCGGAAATAAACTTCAAAAAAAAGGCAGGTAAAATCTGGATAGATAATTTTTGCCTTTTCCTGGTTCCTTCTTCCTTCTTCCTTCTTCCTTCTTCCCTCGATTACCGCTTAGAGTATTGAGGAGCTTTGCGAGCTTTCCGCAAACCGTACTTTTTCCGTTCTTTTGCCCGCGGGTCGCGAGTCAAATAGCCCTCAGTCTTCAGAGGCTTGCGGTTGTCCGGGTCTAATTGACAAAGAGCTCTAGCGACACCCAAGCGAATCGAGTCAGCCTGACCTGTCAAGCCACCGCCTTCGACTTTTACCAAAATGTCGTACTCATTTTCCAGACCCAAAGTTTCCAGAGGGGCCTTAGCGAGAGCCAAATAAGTAGGGTTGAATTGCAGGTACAAATCCCCCTCTTTACCATTGACAGTCAGTATGCCAGTGCCGGGAACCAAGCGCACCCGCGCTACGGAACGCTTGCGGCGGCCTGTACCCCAGTACACAGCGCGACCGGATGTATCTGTTGCTTGCATTACTCATTTCCTCCCGGAATCGTGTGAACAATTAATTCTTCTGGTTTTTGAGCTTGGTGCGGGTGGTTGGGGCCAGCGTACACCTTCAGTTTAGTAAACAGTTGTCTGCCCAAAGAAGTGTGAGGCAGCATTCCTCGTATAGCTTCTTCCACAATTCTTTCGGGCAAACGTGCTTGCAATTTTGCAAAAGTTTCTGTTTTCATGCCGCCCGGTCTTCCAGAATGGCGGCGGTAGATTTTCTGGGTGCGTTTTTTGCCAGTAACAGCGATTTTGTCAGCATTGATGACTATTACGAAGTCGCCGGTATCCATAGAAGGAGTGTAAGTCGGTTTGTGTTTCCCCCGGAGGTACATGGCAACTTCAGTTGCCAGACGGCCCAGCCGCTGGTCGGCGGCATCGACCACGTACCACTTGTGCTCTAGGGAGTCTTGAGTAGGGACGTAAGTTTTGTTCATTGTTTGTTCTTAGTTGTCTATTAACTGTTAACTGTTGTTAGTTGTCAGTTGTCAGTTGTCAGTTGTCAGTTTTTAATTGTTAGTTGTCCTTAGTTTTTTATTAGTAGTTACCTAATGACTAATGACTAATGACTAATGACTAATGACTAATGACTAATTTTGGCTGAGTGTCGTACCAGACATCTGGGGGAAAGGGAAATTCTGAATAGCCAACCCGCAGCAGACACAAACCTTGAGCGGGAGCGGCATATTTTACCATTTCTCGGCGTTCGTTGACCCAGATATCTGTGAAATTGTCGATCGGCCTTTCCCCGCAACCCACCTGCACCAGCAACCCCACCAGCAGCCGCATCATCCCGTACAGAAACCCGCTCGCCTGAACCTCAATATAGATAAGAGGCCCAGAACGCTGACACTCGGCCGCTTGCACGTCCACCCAGGAATGGGGGCGGGCAGAACCCGCGCGGTGGAAAGCAGCCAGGTGATGCCGCCCGATTAGCGGTGTCAAAGCTGTCTGAATCAAAGATTCATCCACAGGGGCCCGGTAGCAGTGCCATGCAAAAGGACGCACAAATAAATTAGGGGTCGGGTCTGTATAAAGGGTGTAGCGATAGCGCCGCCAACTGGCTGAGAACCGAGCGTGCCAGGTAGGTTCCACCTTTGCCGAAGCTCGAATTAAAATATCTTTTGCCAGTCGAGAGTTGAGAACGCTTGCCCAGCGGTGAGCCGGAATTGGACCCGGGGCGTCAAAATGGGCTACTTGAGCAGCGGCGTGAACTCCCGCGTCAGTTCTCCCGGCAGCGTGCAGCGTTACCGGGCGTTCCAGAACAGTCGATATTGCTGTTTCAATTTCTTCTTGTACTGTACGCTGGTTCGGCTGTCGCTGCCAACCGTGAAAGTTAGTGCCGAGGTATTGGATCACCAGAGCAACGCGCTGTATCGATTGGGGATTGTCGGTTGGGGATTTTGGATTGTCAGTCATAAATCACAAATCTCCAACCCAAAATTGAATTAAACCAGTTCAACGATCGCCATGGAGGAATTGTCTCCTTGACGGGGGACAGTTCGTACTACGCGGGTGTAGCCCCCGTTGCGCGAGCCGTACCGTTCTTGTGCCCCCTCAAACAAGGCGTGTACTAACTGTTTATCGTAGATATAGCCCATAGCTTGGCGGCGAGCGGCCAACGAGCCATCTTTGGCCAGGGTAATCATCCTGTCCGCCTCTGAGCGCAGCGCTTTGGCGCGGGCGAGAGTGGTCGTGATTTTACCGTGGCGGATTAATTCGGTGGTCAGCGAGCGCAGTAGGGCGCGGCGCTGGTCAGCCGGTTTGCTGAGTTGGGGAACGCGACAGCGGTGACGCATAGCAGTTGGTAATTGGTAATTGGTAATTGGGCGCCGGGATAGATAGTCTGCGAACTCGGGGGGTGAATTCTTTAACTTAAAAACTCACCTACTTAAAATTCAGAACTTTTTTACCCGTTACCCGTTGATTAACTTTTAGCTGATTTTTCCTGTGGCAAGGTAATGCCCAAGCGTTTTTGTAAAGCTTCAATCACTTCTTCTGCGGACTTCTGCCCGAAATTCTTGATCTCGAGCAAGTCTTCTTGGGTATAATCCAATAAGTCTGCGACTGAGTTGATCTGAGCCCGCTTGAGACAGTTGTAAGCCCGGACGGACAACTGCAATTCTTCGATCGGAATTTGGCTGGTAGGATCGGCTTCACCGGGATACTCTGGTTTGAGAGAATCTTGCGTGATGTCTTTGAGAGGTGCAAATAAATCTACCAGGATGTGGGCAGATTGACTCAAAGCTTCTTGAGGAGTCACGCTGCCATCAGTCCAGATTTCCATAATCAGCCGGTCTTTCTCGACCGTCCCGCCTACCCGAGCATCTTCCACGCTGTAGTTGACTCTGCGAATCGGCATAAAGATGGCGTCAATTTGGAGAAAATCCAAAGCCGACCCATCATCGCGACTGCGGTCTACTGCTCGGTATCCGATGCCTTTTTCAATTCTGAATTCCATTTCTAGAACTGAGCCGGGCGAGAGAGTTGCAATGTACTGGGAGCGATCGATCAATTCCACCTCTGAGGGCAAATCGAATCGATCGGCCGTAACGGTGACGGGTCCCTCAATCCGCAACCTGCCGATTTGCGGCTGCTGAGAATGAGTTTTGAGGACGACCTCTTTCATGTTCAGGAGAATTTCTAGAACATCCTCACGTACCCCTTCGATCGTGGCAAACTCGTGATTGACGCCCGCGATTCGGACGGAAGTTACTGCCGTTCCTTCCAAATTTGACAGCAGAACTCGCCGAAGCGCATTCCCAACAGTTGTTCCCTGACCGCGATCGAGCGGTTCCAGGACAAATTTTCCGTACTGACTGCGGTCTTTGTCAGTGTTAGACTCTATACATTCAATTTGAAACTGCGCCACGGAGTGACCTCCCTTTTCCACTTTGGATTTTTGATTTTGGATTTTAGATTGCAGAGCATACCCCTGAACGGATTTCGGATTTTGGATGGACGGGGCAACAGTTAGAACCATTAGTTTTTGACTTTAAGCAGTTAGCCATTATCCAAAATCTAAAATCTAAAATCTCAAATCGTTTTAGACTCTACGTCGCTTGGGAGGGCGACAGCCGTTGTGAGGAATTGGGGTAACATCTCTAATCAGGGTGATTTCCAGTCCCGCCCCTTGCAGCGCGCGAATTGCAGTTTCTCGACCTGCTCCGGGCCCGCTCACCATTACTTCTATTTGGCGCATTCCTTGGTCGTTGGCTCTGCGGGCAGCACTTTCTGCTGCTGTTTGAGCTGCAAAGGGAGTCCCCTTCTTAGCTCCTTTAAAACCGCTCGAACCTGCCGAGGCCCAGGATATTACTTCGCCGTTGAGGTCGGTAATAGTTACAATCGTGTTGTTAAAGGTAGACTGGATGTAGCCTACCCCATTGGGTACATTCCGTTTCTGCTTTTTTGCACCAGATTTCTTGCCTGTTTGTTGTCGCGCCATATTAGTCTCTTTAACGTTTCTCTCAACTAATGTTCCGAAGCGCTAGGAGCCAGCAGCCCCCAGCGTATTTTTCCCAAAAAGATGTTACTTCTTGGAAGGTGCCTTTTTCTTGCCCGCAACTGTTCGGCGGACGCCACGACGGGTTCTGGCGTTGGTACGGGTTCGTTGTCCCCGCACCGGCAGGCCCAAACGGTGACGGCGACCCCGATAAGTTCCGATGTCCATCAGGCGCTTGATGTTCATTGACTCCCAGCGCCGGAGGTCTCCTTCGATTTGGTATGTGGTTTCTACATGAGTCCGCAGAGCTGTCACGTCGGCCTCTGTTAAATCCTTGACGCGAGTGTCAGGATTTACGCCTGTTGCAGCGATAATTTTTTGGGCCCGCGACAAGCCTATTCCGTAAATGTATGTCAGACCTATTTCGACGCGCTTATCGCGTGGAAGGTCTACCCCGGCAATCCGTGCCACACTTTTTGTCTCCCTAGTTTTCCTGTTTGGCTACAATGTTCAATTAGGATGCACCTGCGTGCAGTGCCCAATCTTCTTTTTTTCTAACCTTGGCGTTGTTTGTGTTTCGGGTTAGTGCATATCACCATCACTCGACCGCGACGGCGGATGACGCGACATTTCTCACAAATTTTTTTGACAGATGCTCGAACTTTCATCTTTCTTCCTGCCTGGAGAACCCCGCTCTACCGGAGAGCAGGCACGCTGGGACTGCCCGTAGAGCGGTGGGAGGAGAGGCTGGGCAAGGTGTAGACCTCTCCTCGATTAAATTGTATAAAGTGCGGGTTGTTTCATGAAGGAGCCCGCTTGCACCCACTTCCATTGCTGGGGTAAAGTTCGCCTGCGCCACAGTGTTGGCGAGGGATACTTTTACGGCGTAGCAATGACTTAACCCGGTACACCGGTGGGTTGTTGACGCCCTTCTCGGCAACACTACAAACGTAGCATTATAGCATAAAATTGACGCTTTTTACCAAATTCTCTCTAATTAAACTTAGAATTAGTTTTTAGAAAGTTTTATCTAAGCCTATTTTTTCCGAAGGCGATAAGTAATCCTGCCTTTGGTCAAGTCGTAGGGAGTCAATTCGACTTTGACGCGATCGCCAGGCAGAATTTTGATGTAGTTGCGGCGGATCTTTCCGGAAATGTGAGCCAGCACGTTAAACCCATTATCTAGGTCAACGCGAAACATCGCATTCGGAAGGGATTCCGTCACTGTCCCTTCCATTTCAATTAAATCTTGCTTAGACAATTTGGTATTTACCTCAACTCTACATTTGATTAACTAGGAGTATCCCGCTGCTGGGCCTCAAAACCTATTTACTGGTAGAGGTCAAACGGAAGGTCAAGAATTCGGGCGACTCGAGCGACTTTTTGACTCAACCAACTGCTTGCTTTAGCTTTACTTGAGTAAAGTTGTGGCAATTAGTATCGAGTTCAATCCGGTCTCTAGCAACCCTCACAAAACCTGATAGCACAAAAAGCTCCTAGTTAACATATCTTAGCAAAAGCTTGTGAGTAACAAGCTGTATTGAGAGGGTTCAAGAGTTGCCCGAGAGAGTTTGTTGCAGTTCTGCGGTGACTAATTCCATCGATCGATCGCCATCAACCGCAACTAACTGTTCGCGGGATCTGTAAAACTCAATCAAAGGCTCAGTTTGCTCGCGATAAACTTGCAACCGGCGGCGGATTGTCTCCTCATTGTCATCTTGGCGGCCGCGTGACAGCAGGCGAGTCACCAAAACATGGTCAGGTACGTCCAAATTGACAGCTCTGATAGCGCAGTCATTACCAGACTTACTTCCCTCAGTACCAACATCACAAAGCAGTTTGTCAAAAAACGCTGCCTGTGCCACAGTACGGGGAAAGCCATCCAGAATCCAGCCTGCACTAGCATCTGGTTCATTCATGCGTTCTTGGACGATATCCATCAATAACTCGTCGGGAACCAACTCACCAGCATCCATGTAGGCTTTCGCCTTTAGACCCAAGGCAGTTTTCGCCACCACGCAGGCGCGGAGGATGTCACCCGTCGAAATGTGGGGTATTTTCCAGAGAGCGGCTAAGATCTGAGCCTGAGTTCCCTTTCCCGCCCCCGGAGGCCCCATAAAAATCAATTGCATTGCGATTACTTCACCATTCCTTCATATCGCTGGGAGATGACGTAAGTTTGAATTTGCTTGGCAGTTTCGATCGCCACACCTACTAGAATCAGTAGGGAAGTTGCACCAAACCCTCTAAAAGTTTGCACGCCGATCGCGCTTTCTACAGCAGTTGGTACAATGGCGACCAGACCGAGAAATATCGCTCCCAAGAAAGTCAAACGGTTCAAAACCTTTTCCACATAATCGCTGGTTTTCTGACCCGGACGAATTCCAGGAATGCTGGCGCCCATTTTCTTCAAGTTCTGAGACATATCTACGGGGTTGACAATCAACGAAGCGTAGAAATAGCTGAAGAACAGAATCAAAGTCAGATAAAACAGCGCGTAAGCCCAAGGAGTCGGTCCGTTCGGACTTAAAACATTAGCAACTTGAACCAAAAACGGGTTATTGAGAGACTGAGCGAGGAAAGAAGGCACAATCAAAACCGAAGATGCAAAAATAATCGGCATCACTCCACCTTGATTTAAGCGCAGGGGCAGATAGCTCCGGCTCTCCCGATAAACTTTGCGGCCGACTTGGCGGCGGGCCGAAATAATCGGAATGCGGCGAGTACCTTCCTGAACAAAAACAATCCCGACAATCGTCACCAAAAAGACCAGCAGCAGAACGACTACACGGCCGACAACCTGCGTGTCCCCACTTTGAGCCAATTCAAAAGTTTGCCCCAAAGAACGCGGCAAAACCGACACAATGTTGATAAAGATCAGCAGCGACGCTCCGTTCCCGATGCCCCGCTCCGTCACCACTTCCGATATCCACATTACAAACATTGAGCCTGCCGTCAGAGCCAAAGCAGTTTGTGCTATGAATAAAGGCGCTGGAGATTGAGCAAAAGGGCTGACCCAAATCGCAATGCCAACACTTTGCAGAATTGCCCAGCCTAAAGAAACGTAGCGAGTAATTTGAGAAATTTTGCGTCGCCCTGCTTCTCCTTCATTTTTCTGCAACTCTTCTAAGCTTGGCAGAGCCGCAGTTAGAAGTTGCACAATAATTGAAGCATTAATGTAGGGCAAAATCCCCAGTGCGAAAATCCCCAAAGCTGACAAGCCGCCTCCTGAGAACAAATCCAGAAAGCCAATTAAAGGGCTATTTTGGACGTTTTCGGCAAAGGCGACTCGATCGATGCCGGGGACTGGCAAGTGGACACCCAGGCGGACTAAAATCAGTAAGCCAATGGTTACGAGGATGCGGCCTCGTAAACCCGCAGCTTGAGCCATCTGCATGAACGTCTCTTGTGCAGTTGGCGCTTTTTCTCTACTAACGTCCATAGTTACGATTTGGGATTTTAGATTTGGGATTTTCGACTAAATCATTTTCTGATAGCAAGCTTGAGGATTTGAGAAAAGGACATACTCTCAAACCTCAAATCTTCACGCAACTAATTCGCAACTTCCGCCTGCGGCTTCAATTTTGGTGCGAGCACCTGCGGTAAAAGCCGAGGCGCGCACTTGCAAAGGCACATTCAGTTCGCCATCTCCTAAGATTTTCAGCGGTCCGTTGTCTGTGGTGACAATTTTTGCTTGGATCAAAGAAGTGAGAGTAACTTCTGTGTTTGCTGGCAGCGATGCTAATTTACTTACATTAATGGTAGTGTACTCTTTGCGGTTGACGATCGGGAAGCTTTTGAGCTTGGGCAGGCGGCGGTAAAGAGGATTTTGACCACCTTCAAAACCGGGTCTAGTGCCGCTACCTGCTCTAGATTTTTGACCGCGCATCCCTTTGCCGGAGCTCGCGCCTTGACCGGCAGAAATACCTCTGCCCAAGCGTCGGGGGCGCTTTTGGGAGCCTGCTTTGGGTCGGGCGTCTTGCAATCTCATAGTTTTAGTAATTGGTAATTGGTAATTGGTATTTAGAGAGCGGGTGCCGAGTAGTTTTGAGTGCGTGAGTTTTGAGTTGCGGATTTTTTTATTCTCAACGCCAGCACTTAACACTCAAAACTTACAGTTTCCCATTCTCGCCTCCCCTAACCGTAGAGGTTTTCTACTGGAATTCCGCGTTCTTGAGCTACTTCGGACAATGTGCGGAGGGTGGAGAGGGCGTTGACTGCTGCTCGGGCGTTGTTTAAGGGATTTCCGGAACCTAGCTGTTTGGCTAAGATGTTGCGGACTCCTGCTAGTTCGAGAACTGTTCGCACTGCTCCCCCTGCAATTACCCCGGTTCCGGGTGCGGCCGGACGCATCATGACTTTAGCTCCGCCACCGTCACCGTTGATGGGGTGAGGGATGGAGTTAGCTTTGGTGAGGGGGACTTCAATTAGGTGCTTTTTGCCGTCAGCGACGCCTTTTTTAACGGCACCGATTACGTCGCTAGCTTTGCCGACTCCCACTCCAACTTGACCGCGTTCGTTGCCGATAATGACTATGGCGCGGAAGCTGAGTTTTTTACCGCCTTTGACTACTTTGGTAACGCGCCGGATCTGAACGACCCGCTCTTGCCATTCGGATTCTTTTTCGCGCGTTTTGTTGCTGCTGCTTTTTTTCTTGGTGCGCTGTTCTTTTTGTTCTGCCATAGTTTTGTCCTGTGGGAATTAGTAATTGGTGAAAGGCGATCGGCAAGTGGTAATTGTTTGAGTAAAAAGTAAAAATAGAAGAAATCTGGATTTTGCCTTTTAACTTTCAACTTTCAACTTTTGACTTTTTAATTACTCATTACCCGCTACCCATTACCTCCTCTAAAAGTCTAACCCGGCTTCACGAGCTGCTTCTGCAAGGGCTTTGACACGACCGTGATAGAGGTTGCCTCCGCGATCGAATACGACTTTGACTATGCCAGCGCTGGAACAGCGTTTGGCAATCAACTGACCTACTTGCACGCTCGCGGAGCAGTTGGCACCAGAACTGAGAGTTGACTTCAATTCGGGATCGAGGGTTGACGCAGCAGCTAAAGTGTGCTGTTTCGTGTCGTCGATTACTTGGGCGTAGATGTGCTGATCCGATCGAAATACCGCTAGTCTGGGACGTTCGGAGGTGCCAAACACCTTGCGTCGCACCCGGCGGTGTCTGCGGTGGACTGATTCTTTGCGAGTAAGCTTCATATAAATACTCGGTAAATGGGAAACTCAGAGTCTTTAGACCTGAGAGAGAAATGACACTTCGGATTTGCTCCTCGGAGCCTCCCTTGCGGGGTGATGTTAGCTTCGCCAATGTTTTAAGAGCTTTTTAGACTTGCAACACTATCTCAGTGACCTTAAGACTGTTTAGTTGCAAATGACAGAGCAGGGAACTAGCTACGCATTCTCCCGGTGTCGTGACTCCAAAAACGTAGACCTCGAAAGTCTTAGGCTGGTCAGTATGGCTTGCGGGAATTGCCCCTACAAGCCCAGTGTCTTTAGACCTGGGTTACTGACTGTTACTTCTTACCTGTTTTGCCTGTTTTACCAGCTTTGCGGCGGACAACTTCGCCACTGTAGCGAATGCCTTTGCCCTTATAGACTTCGGGCGGACGCACCGCGCGTATGCGGGCTGCTGTATTGCCTACGAGTTCTTTGTCAATGCCGGAGACAATGACGTTGGTGTTGCCTTCAACTGCCATTGTGATGCCTTCTGGAGGAGGCATTTCCACCGGCTTGCTGTAACCGACGTTTAAAATCAGGTTCCGTCCTTGAACCTGTGCCCGATAACCTGTGCCGATAATTTCCAGACGCCGCTGAAAACCTTGAGATACACCTTCGACCATGTTGGCGACTAGGGTGCGGCACAAGCCGTGCAGTTGTCTGGCGACGCGAGATTCGTCTCGGCGGTTAACGAGTAAAGTCTCGCCTTCGAGTCCCATGACGATTTCGGCTGGGATAACTCGGGAAAGTTCACCTTTAGGACCTTTGACGGCTACTTTTTGACCGTCTAGGGTGATGGTGACTTTATTGGGAATGCTAATCGGACGCTTGCCAATTCGCGACATAGTTTTTGTCCTTTGTTTTTAGTTATTAGTCCTTGATTATTAGTCTTTAGTTATTAGTCTTTAGCGATCGATTTTTGGGTTTGTTATGAAAGGTGACTAATGATCCGCAAGAAACTGGTACAAGCCGCCTACACTAATGAACTGAGTGGATACTCCACCAATGTTTAGACCGAAGTTCAAGCTTTCAGATTTAATTCTGAAAGTCAATCTAAAATCTAAAATCTAAAATCTAAAATCGACTGACTAATGACTAATGACTAATGACTACCAAACATAACAAAGCACTTCACCGCCCAAACCTTGGCGTCGAGCTTCTCTATCCGTCATAATGCCACTGGAGGTAGAAATAATGGCTATGCCAATTCCGCCTAACACTCTGGGCAATTCTTTACGGTTTGAGTAAACGCGCAGTCCTGGTTTGCTAACTCGCTTAAGTGCCGTGATAATGGGCTTGCGAGTTTTACCTTTGTACTTTAGAGAAAGCACTAAATATCGGTTGATCCCTTCTGCTTCTGCTTCTTCAAATTCGCCGATAAAGCCTTCACTTTTGAGGACTTGGGCGATGCTGCGGGTCATTTTTGTAGATGGAATTTGCGTTGTTTGGTGGCGCGCCATGCAAGAATTGCGAATGCGCGTCAACATATCTGCTATGGTATCGTTAGCTGCCATGTTTTGCTTCTTACTCTAGTGCTTAGTTGTCCCGGAACGGCATTCCCATTTCTTTAAGCAAGGCGCGTCCTTCTTCGTCGGTGTTTGCTGTGGTGATAATTGAAATGTCCATGCCTCGAATTTGATCGATGCGGTCATATTCTATTTCTGGAAAAATTAGCTGTTCTCTCAGACCCAAGCTGTAGTTGCCGCGCCCGTCAAAGCTTTTGGGGCTGATGCCGCGGAAGTCGCGGATTCGGGGGAGTGCGAGGTTGATCAGCCGATCGAGAAAATCGTACATCCGATCGGCGCGCAGCGTCACCATAACGCCGACGGGTACTCCTTTGCGGATTTTGAAGCCGGCGATCGCTTTTTTCGCCCGCGTCACTACTGGTTTTTGCCCGGTGATGATGGCAATTTCGTTGATCGACGAATCCAGTGCCTTAGCGTTTTGAGATGCTTCTCCCAAACCGCGGTTCACTGTGACTTTGACGAGTTTGGGAACCTGATGGATATTAGTATATTTAAACTGATCCATCAGTGTCGGAACGATTTTTTCTTGATAAACAACCTTGAGTTTGTCCGGCATAGTTTTTGTCTTTCGTTAACTGTCCCTGGGCTTGGTCAGGGAATTTGTCGATTGTGTGTTCCACCGATGTTAGCTGTTAGTTATGAGTTGAGAAATCAATTGTCAGAAGGCGGACTAATGACGCTATGACTGATAACCAATCACTATTAATCGATGATTTCTCCGGTTTTTTTGAGCTGTCGCAGTTTCCGACCATCTTCGCTAAATGTATAGCAAACGCGACTCGCTATTTTCTCTTTTTCGGAATAGTGCATGACATTTGAGCTGTGTATGGGAGCCTCAAACGTGACTATTTTGCCTGATTCTCCCTCTTGCTGGGGCTTGACGTGCTTGGTTCTGATATTTACACCTTTAACAACTACTTTGCTGACTTTAGGATATGTCTTTAAGATTTGTCCGACTTTTCCTTTCTCTTTGCCAGTAATTATTTGCACGGTGTCGCCTGCTTTGACGTGCATTCTGTAGCGCTGCAGTTCGCTAGTTGCTTTACCCTTTTTTCCGTACATTTTAAAGTACCTCCGGGGCTAAGGAAACGATTTTAGTAAAGTTTTTGTCGCGCAGTTCGCGGGCTACGGGACCGAACACGCGAGTACCTTTGGGGTTGCCGTCTACGTTGATAATAACGGCGGCGTTATCGTCAAAACGAATGCTCATGCCGCTGTCGCGGCGCAGGCCTTTGCGGGTTCTGACTATGACGGCCCGGACGACATCTGATTTTTTGACGGCCATATTGGGGATGGCGTCTTTGACGACGGCAATGATCACATCGCCGACTCCGCCGTAGCGGCGGTTGCCGCCTCCCAATACGCGGATGCACATCAGTTTGCGGGCTCCGCTATTGTCGGCGACATTGAGGTATGTCTGGGGTTGAATCATGGTGATTGTTGAGTGTTAACTGTTGAGTGTTAACTGTTGACTGTTGACTGTTGACTGCTAGTTGATTGTTAATTTTCGATCGGGCGATCGCAAGATCGCAATTAACTGTTAGCCGTTTTTTGTCCCAAAAATCTCAGCAACCGTCCAGCGTTTGGTTTTGCTCAGTGGGCGAGTTTCAGTGATGCGGACACGATCGCCCGATTTGCACTGATTTTCTTCGTCGTGAGCTTTGTAGCGCTTGGTGCGGACTACGATTTTGCCGTACTTGGTGTGAGAGGAGCGGTTTTCGATTGCTACCACGACGGTTTTATCCATCTTGTCGCTGACTACTACGCCCACTCGTTCTTTAATTGCCATAGCTACCTATTTTTATTGTTCAATTGAGTTTTTTTAGCTACTGTGCGATCGTCGGGGAGGCTGCTTCTGACTCTTGGGAGACTGCTGCGGTTGTAGCAGGCTGTGCTGCGTCTTTAGATGCGGCTAATTTTTCTGCCGCTTCTGCATCAGCAGCGATTTGGCGCTCGCGTTCAACTGTCATCAATTGAGCGACGCGGTGCTTGACGTGCTTGAACAGGTGAGGCTTTTCCATGCGGCCGGTAGCTTGCTGGAGCCGCAATTCCATTAATTGGCGCTTGGCGGCTAAAATTTGCTCTGCTAGTGCTGCATCGCTTAATTCTCTAGCTTCTTTAATCTTGGGCAAAGACATAATTGTGTGCTTTCTCGTTAGCGAGCGGTATGACAGAAGACAGAATTGTCTAAATGCTGAATGTCGAAGGAAAGAAAAGTTATGAATGGCAGATTTTAAATTACTGTAGCAGTTTAAAATTTTGACCAATGCCGACCTAGTTCTACCTTCGATTATCGCTATGACTGGTCTTCTTCGCGGGTGATGAACTTGGTTTTAATTGGTAATTTGAAAGATGCCAAACGCATTGCTTCGCGCGCAGTTTCTTCACTTACGCCACCAATTTCAAACATTACCCGACCGGGTTTGACTACGGCAACCCAAAACTCAGGTGCGCCTTTACCGGAACCCATCCGGGTTTCTGCTGCGCGCTGGGTGACTGGTTTGTCGGGAAAAATGCGAATCCAGATTTTGCCGCCCCGACGGATATAGCGGGTCATGGCGCGCCGTCCGGCTTCTATTTGGCGGGAAGTTATCCAGGCGGGTTCGACGGCTTGGAGCGCGAAGTCGCCAAAGCTAACTGTGTTGCCGCGGGTAGCAACACCGCTCATTCGCCCGCGCTGTTGTTTGCGGAATTTGGTTCTTTTAGGGCTTAACATGGCGAAAGGGAGTTGGGTAATTGGTAATTGGTAATTGGTAATTGGTGATTGTTAATTGCTAATTGGTTTGGAACCACTGACACTTAACAAGTGACAACTAACAGTTAACAATTAGCTAGCCTTCGTTCGATCGATCTTCAAAGTTCTGGCGGCGGCGCTTTTGTTTGGTGCGGGGTACTGCTGCATTTGGTGCAGCCTCCTGCTGTTCCTGTCCGGGAATAATTTCGCCTTTGAAAACCCAAACTTTAATGCCCAGAATACCGTAGATGGTTTGAGCGGTGCAGTAGGAGTAGTCGATGTCGGCCCGCAGCGTGTGCAAGGGGACTCTTCCTTCGCGCGTCCATTCGGTACGTGCGATTTCTGCGCCGTTGAGGCGTCCGCTGACTTGAATTTTGATGCCTTGGATGCCTACTTTTTGGGCGCGGGTGATTGCTTGGCGGACTACTCGGCGGAATGATACGCGCCGTTCTAGTTGCTGAGCGATGTATTCGGCGATCAGTGTGGCATCGGCATCTACTCGCTGGACTTCGACGACGTTGATGCGGATTTGGCGGTTGCTGCCGAGTTGCTGCTGCAAACCGACGCGCAATGTTTCGATGCCTGCTCCGCCGCGGCCGACGACAACGCCCGGTCTGGCGGTGAACACTTCTAGGTCGATTTGATCGGCTTTGCGCTCAATTTTGACTGAGGAAATGCCAGCATTGCTGAGGGTTTTGCGGACGTACTTGCGAATTTTATAGTCTTCTTGCAAGAGTTCTGGATAGTTTCTCGGGTCGGCAAACCAGCGAGAGCGGTGCTCTTGGGTAATGCCGAGGCGAAAACCAATTGGATGTATTTTTTGGCCCATAATAGTTGATGAGTTAATTGGTAATTGGTAATTGGTAATTGGTAATTGGTAATTGGTGATTACCTGTTTTTTTCAACTTTAAGCTGTTTATTACCTATTACGTTTTCCCTGGTTAGTTTTCTACGATCGGAGCCACTACTACGGTAATGTGACAAGTTGGCTTGCGGATTTGGTAGGCACGACCTTGAGCGCGAGGTCTGAATCGTTTGAGGACTGGGCCTTGGTCTGCGTAAGCTTGAGAAACTACCAGCTTGGCTTTATCTAATCCTGCGTTGTGTTCGGCGTTTGCTACTGCCGACCGCAAAACTTTGACGATTGGTTCGCAGGCGCGGTAGGGCATGAATTCTAGTAAAATCAGCGCTTCTTGGTAGCTTTTGCCGCGAATTTGGTCGAGGACGCGGCGCACTTTGAACGGGGATGTTCTGATGTAGCGGGCGATCGCCTTAATTTCGGATGTGGTATCTATAGCCATGAAGATTTTGGTAATTGGTAATTGGTAATTGGGTAATTGGTAATTGGTAAGTGGTAATTTTTTTTTTCCGACTACCTCTTACCTGTCACCTAATTAGGCTATCTTTTTGCCTTTTTATCACCACTTTTAGCGTGACCTCTAAAGGTACGAGTGGGGGAAAATTCTCCGAGTTTGTGGCCTACCATTTGGTCTGTGAGGTAGACTGGTACGTGCTGTCTGCCGTTGTGAACGGCGATCGTGTGGCCTACCATTTGGGGCAGGATTGTGGAAGAGCGCGACCAAGTTTTAATTACTTGTTTTTGGCCGGCGGCGTTGAGTTTTTCGATTTTTGTCATCAGATTATCTGCGACAAACGGACCTTTTTTTAGAGATCGAGACATGATTTTGGTAATTAGTAATTAGCAGTTGGAATTGAATTGGGAAGAAAGTCGGAGGAATAAAAGAGCGCGGAAAACTTTTTTGTTGTTCCTTCTTCCTTCTTCCTTCTTCCTTCTTCCTTCTTCCTTCTTCCTTAACTTTGTCTGCCGCCCTTGCCGCGCTTGGAAGCTTTGCGGCGGCGCCGGACGATTAAAGCGTCGCTGCGCTTGTTTTTGCGTCGAGTTTTTGCACCCAATGCTGGTTTACCCCAAGGAGTGACAGGCCCCGGACGTCCAATAGGAGCTCTGCCTTCGCCGCCGCCGTGCGGGTGGTCTACCGGGTTCATGACGCTACCGCGAACGGTGGGTCTGCGACCTTTCCATCGGGTGCGGCCTGCTTTACCGAGGCTGATGTTTCTGGCGTCTGTGTTGCCGACTTGACCGATGGTGGCGTAGCAGTCGGCGCGGACTTTGCGCTGTTCGCCGGAGGGCAGTTTGAGGGTGACGTAGCTACCTTCTTTTGCCATTAGCTGAGCGCTGGAACCTGCTGAACGAACGATTTGTCCGCCTTTACCTGGTACTAGCTCGACGTTGTGGATGCTGGTACCGAGGGGAATGTTCTTCAGGGGGAGGGCGTTGCCGATTTCGATCGGCGCGTCGGGGCCTGAGATAATTACTGTACCGACGTTTAAGTTGAGCGGGTGCAGGATGTACCGTTTTTCGCCGTCTTTGTAGAACAGCAGGGCGATGCGGGCGTTGCGATTGGGGTCGTATTCGATCGCCTTGACAGTAGCGGGAATGCTGTGTTTGTCGCGGCGGAAGTCGATGTCTCTATACAGCCGTTTGTGACCGCCTCCGCGGTGGCGACAGGTGATGACGCCTCGGTTGTTGCGGCCTTGTTTGGTGTGCTTGTTGCTGGTGAGAGACTTTTCTGGTTCTGATCTGGTAATTTCAGCGAAGTCCGAGACTGTCTGTTCCCGGGTGCTGGAGGTATAAGGTCGGTAAGAACGGATGCCCATAATCGATCTATTTTAGATTTTGGATTTTGGATTTTGGATTTGACGTTTATCGATTTTAGATTTTAGGTTGAAGATTGGCGATCTTTGGTTAACTTACGAGTTTTCTGGTTTGAGAATTTCCACCAGTTAACCGCAATTTAAAATCTAAAATCTAAAATCTAAAATCCAAAATCGTCTAGACTTCTGGGAATAGGAGTTTGCGGATCGAGTCTCCGTCGGTCAGAGTTACGGTTGCTCGCTTGTAAGAAGGTTTAAAGCCGACGAATTTGCCAACTCGACGCTTTTTGCGCGGCGGGTTTTGGGTGTTGACGCCGATGACTTTAACCTTAAATAGTTCTTCGATTGCAGCTTTGATTTGAGGCTTGGTCGCTTTGGGGGCTACGTCGAATGTGAATTGATTTAATTCCATCATTCGGGTAGCTTTCTCGGTGAGAATCGGACGCTGGATCAAATCTGCGTAGTCGCGGGGGTCGATTTTACTCACCGTAAATCTCCTGAATTTTAGCTAGGGCTGTAGATGTGACGATAATTTTGTCAGCCGCGAGAACGTCGTAAACATTCAGGGAACTTGCCAAGATGACGTTTACTAATTCGATGTTGCGTCCTGATAAGTAGACGTTTAGTTGCGGTTCTGGCAAGATTAACAGAACTTTTGTATCTGGTTCGATGCCCCAGCGGGCGATCGCACTCAGCAATTCTTTGCTTTTGGGTCTCGGAAATTGCTCTGCAAATTCTTCAACCACAATCATGTCTTCGGTGCGACTTTGGAATGCTGTCCGCAAAGCGAGACGGCGTTCCTTTTTGTTCATTTTGACTTCAAAGTCTCTCGGTTTTGGTCCGAAGATGACACCGCCGCCCCGCCACAGCGGAGAACGGATCGAACCTGCTCTGGCTCGGCCGGTGCCTTTTTGACGCCAAGGTTTGCGGCCACCGCCTCTGACTTCCGATCGAGTTTTGGTGGAAGCATTTCCTTGACGGGCGTTATTCATTTGCCGCGTCAATGCTCTGTGAACGATGTGAGACGCATTTTCTTCTTTGGCTACGCGCAGTTCTAAAGTTGTTTCCCCAACTTCTTCGCCTTGCCAATTTCGCACTACACAATTAACCATATCTTTTGTCCTTTGTCTGTTGTTAGTTGTCTGTTGTTAGTTGTCTGTTGTCTGTTGTCTGTTGTCTGTTGTCTGTTCTCAGGTCTTAGTTTTTGGCTCTTAGTTCTTGCTTGCTACTAACGGCCAACGACTATCTACTGACTGCTGACTACTGACTCATAACTACTGACTAACGTCCTACTTTTTTCTCAGGCACAACATTGACTAAGGCGCCAGCTTTGCCGGGAACTGCTCCCTTAATTAGCAGCAAATTCTGCTCTGTATCCACCCGGACAATTGTTAGTTTGCGGACGGTGACTTGAACGTTGCCCATGCGTCCCGCCATTCTTTTCCCGGGATAAACGCGACCCGGAGTAGTTCCAGGTCCGATCGAGCCTGGCTCGCGGTGGTTCTTGGAACCGTGAGACATGGGGCCTCGTTTAAAGTTGTGGCGCTTTTGGAAGCCTGCAAAACCTTTACCGATGCTCGTACCGATGACATCTACTATTTGTCCCGGTGTAAAGGTATCTGCTTTTAGTTGTTGGCCTAATTCAAAGGAACTGGTATCTTCCAATCGGTATTCCTGCAAGTGGCGCAATGGTGTCGCCCCCGACTTGCCCAGGTGTCCCAATTCTGGCTTGTTGAGAGCCTTCGGCTTAACATCGCCGTATCCAACTTGAACGGCACCGTAGCCGTCAGTTTGTTTTGTTTTGATTTGAGTTACTGTACAAGGCCCTGCTTGTATGACGGTGACGGGGATGGCTCTCCCTTCGGCGTCAAACACTTGAGTCATGCCTAGTTTGGTGCCAAGAATGCCTACAGACACGGATTTTTTTCCTTTTATTTACGCAAGAGGTTTCGGATTGCGAAATTTACGTCAATCCGCTTGCTCTTGTGCAGAAACATTTATTTCAGTGTTCCTGCAATTAACTGTTATCAACCAACAGCCTTCCTCGGTGTTTAAAATTTGAGTTTTAAATTTGGGAGCTAGCTTGTGGAAGTCTTGCAAGGGTTGAGATTCGTGGCTTTTTACCTGTTCGATCTCCGAGTTTTATCTCGGTCTTGCTTGTTTGTGCCAGGACTTGAGCAGCAAACCACTCAGTATCCTTTACGGCGACAATTCACTATGGTACATGAAGTGTTCTTTCTTTGTCAAGGCCGCGAAGATAACTTTATCGCCTCAGAAACGAGGATTTATAATATCTCAAGCTCGCAAGCAGCGATCGACCAAATTTAACATAGCAGGCAACACAAATTTATGGGACTGATTACGACGGGATCGGATGTGATTCGGGATTTGGAAAAGTCGGGGTCGCTGGCCCTGTACGTTCCTTTAGAGGGAGGATTTGAGGGGCGCTACCTGCGGCGGCTGAGGGCTGCCGGTTACGGTGCACACACGATTTCTGCCCGGGGTTTGGGTGATTTGGCGATGTATTTGACAGGGGTTCACGGGGTGCGGCCGCCGCATTTGGGCAAAAAAACTACTGGCAATGAATCGGCTGTGGGTTATACGTACTACGTGCCGCCGATTTTGCAAACTCAATTAGACAATTTGCCGCCGAAAGCAAAAGGACTGGTGCTGTGGATTATTGAAGGGCACATTTTGTCGAGTCAGGAGATTGAGTATTTGACTGTTTTGCCGACCTTAGAACCGCGAGTTAAAATAGCAGTGGAGATGGGGGGCGATCGAGCTTTTAGCTGGAAGCCACTTAAAGATGCTTTAGTTGCAGCTTAAATTCCGGTATTTGCGATCGCAAATCAACTAAAAAACGCAGCGAGCAACTAAAGCTCAACAGCTTCTGCTCGCTGGTTTTGCTCTTTTTGGGAAAAACTTAATTAACAGGAAAAATCATATGCTTCAGAACCGGGATTATACCATCATTATTGACAAAAGCGGCAGTATGTACACGAAAGACCATGTGGGCGGTAAAAGTCGGTGGGCGCTCATGCAAGAATCGACGATCGCATTGGCGAATAAATGCGAAGAACTCGATCCCGATGGCATAACAGTTTATTTGTTTTCCGGTCGCTTCAAGCGCTACGACAACGTAACATCCGCTAAAGTCGTGCAAATTTTCCAAGAAAACGAACCTTCTGGGACTACGAATTTAGCTGCTGTCCTGCAAGACGCTCTGAACAATTTTTTTCAGCGCAAAGCATCCGGTAAGACTAAGCAAAATGGGGAAACAATATTAGTGGTGACGGACGGGGAACCGGACGAGCGCAAAGAAGTGATGAAAACGATTATAGAAGCTTCGCGGAAGCTCGATCGAGATGAAGAGTTGGCGATTTCTTTCATTCAAGTAGGGAATGCGCCGGAAGCTACTAAGTTTCTCAAAATATTGGATGACGAACTGCAAAGCGCCGGGGCTAAATTCGATATCGTTGATACTGTCACGATGGATGATATGGAAGGAATGACCCTGACAGAGGTATTGGTGAATGCAATAACTGATTAAGGGGCGGGCGAAGTTCATGCGATTATATTTGTGCCAGTTGGCTGAGCAGCATTTTTTAGGGGGGTTTAAGTTATGGAGTCGATCGATCGCCTGTTAGCTGAACTTAAGGCAGAGTATCAAGCATCTCAAAAACAAGCTGATGATTTGAAAAGTCAGCCGCTGGTGCCAGCACACGCGCCTTTGAAACCAGCAGCAGTGCCGTCAAATCCCACATTTAAAACATTAGATATAGATTTGTATGCTGATGCTTTGGACAAGGATTTAGCTGAAATTAAGCAGGAGTTACGCACTCCGACCAAAGAAACCGGGTTGTTTTACGAAAATACTTCGCTCGCGCCCGCAGATTCGGCAAAAAACCCGGTTTCTGCACCCACCTGCGTAAATCCTATTAAGGCTGAGTACGAAGCACAAAGTAAAGTTCAGGAAGTGGCTTCACTGGAACCGCAGCCAGCAGAAA
Source organism: Microcoleus sp. AR_TQ3_B6 (assembly GCF_036702785.1). Classification (NCBI taxonomy): domain Bacteria; kingdom Bacillati; phylum Cyanobacteriota; class Cyanophyceae; order Oscillatoriales; family Microcoleaceae; genus Microcoleus; species Microcoleus sp. AR_TQ3_B6. Next base: position 35,736 of record NZ_JAUBVJ010000053.1, read on the forward strand.
AAGTCGCGGCGCCGCAGTTGGACGTAGAAACGCACAGACAGAAAGTTAGGCAAGCTCAGGTTTGGCTGAAAAAGTTGGATAAAAATTCCGATGAGGGATATTGGTTCGATCAGTTTGCTTTTAAGTATTCTTCGAGGATAGATGCGGCGATCGACTATTTGCAAGCTGTGAATGAGTTTGATTAAATGTTGACGGTTGACGGTTAACTGTTGACTTTTAAACTATCGAGATGTTGTGAGCGAGGGCGGTGACGTTGGTGTTACGTTCTTACAGGGACGGAAACGTTTGAGTCAGGAGAGTTCCGAAAAATAGCTCCACGGGCACGTAAATCAGCTTTATCTTCTTCTGTTAAGCCACGGTTGTCCCCAAAGATAGTACTGTCTACAACAGTGCTCGTGAAGTCAGCCTCGCTAAGGTTAGCTCCGATAAGGTTAGCGTAGCTAAGGATGGTATTCAGAAGATTACTCCCACAAAGATCAGCCCTGTAAAGGTTGGCTCCACTAAGCTTAGCCTCATGGAGGTTAGCTCGGCTGAGGTCAGCCCCAAGAAAGTTGGCCCCACTGAGGTCAGCCCCGCTGAGGTCAGCCCCACTGAGGTCAGCCCCGATAAGATTCGACTCATTGAGATGGGCTCTGCTGAGGTTGACCTCGCTGAGATGGGCTCTGCTGAAGTTGACCTCGCTGAGATGGGCTTCGCTAAAATCAGCTCCGCCAAGATGCGCTCGGCTGAAGTTGGCTTCAGTAAGATTAGCTCCGCTAAAGTTGGCTTCGCTAAGATTAGCTCGGCTAAAGTTGGCACCAAAGAGGTTGGCAGCGTGAAAGTTAGCTCTGCTTAGGGGGGCATCTCGAAGATCGGCATCTTGGAGGTCAGCCCCAGAAAGGTTAGCCTCACGAAGGTTCGCTCTGCGAAAGTCAGCCCCAGAGAGGTCAGCCCCAGAAAGGTTAGCTTGACGAAGGTTCGCTCCGCTGAGATGGATCTCTATCGATGCTTCTTGTCTCCAGGCATTCCATTCACGGATGCTTCGCCGCAGTATTGCCAGTTGAAAATCTTTTTCAGTTAGCTCAACAAGTTTCTCAGTTGGTTCTGAATAGTGAAAATTTCGTCTGTACTCATCCCAGGCAACAAAAATAACTCCCATGACAATATACGTAGCCAACCAAGAGGATGGCAGATGACCTCCGGTTACTAGCAGCAAAACTACGAACCCCAAGAAAACTAACGACACCTGGTTGACTAATGATTTCAAGCTGGCTTTAAGCCCTGCAAGCATTGATGGATTAGGGATTGCCGGCACGTTTACCTCCCTTCTTTGCAAAAAGTTGGTTAATATCTTGCAGGAAGCGGCTAATGATCCGACCTGCTAGAACGATCCAAAGGCAAAAGTCGGACGCAACAATAATGAAACAGGCGAAACGATTGACCCCAAAAGGATTTTCCTGCATACAAGCATCAAACCCTGAAAACTCTTTACCCAAAATCCATGTTCCAATTAAGCCAGGAATCTGGAGTAACAGACTAAGTGCGATTGCATCCCGTACAGAGTCGTAAAAAGTCTTCCATAGGTCCCCCATGAAAGCCTTGCCGATGACATCTACCGGGTCAAAGACTGCTGCCAGGGCTTTCTCTGCCTTTTCGCGTGGTGTAAGTGGTATCTTGGATGGAGGATATCTAGGTGGAGTCGGTGGGGTAGACATGAAGATGGCGGCCAACTTTTTTTCAGTTTAACCTGCGTTCACTGCCTTTAAGCGTACAGCATAATCAGGTTATCTATCCCAAACTATAATAATACGTTTTCAGTGTTATCACGTTACCGTAATTGCTTTAATGAGAAAGTGAACTGTGACTAAAACAATCAAAGTATCTGATATTAAATGGGCTTACAGCAAAAAACTAGACTCTAATCCTAGGGCAGGATTCATTAATATCCTTGGCTTATTTGTTGGTGAAATACTCAGAAGTGACGAAATAGGGCTTATTGTTTGGCAACATCAGGGTATCATGATGGTGAAAATCCACAAAGTTGATTTCGAGACTGAGGTAACCTATGTTGAGATGATCGACTTTAAGGATTCAGGACTTACAGAAATGCTGAAAAATCTCGATCTTGATAATAAGGACCCTACCACAGTTTCCTCTGGATTTGAGGTATTTTGTTACCGACCGAAACGAGACAAGCCTTATCATCCCAAAATACACCACACATATACTCGGGCTAGAGAACGAGCATCAAGGATATGGGACGCAATATTCATGGTGAGTATAGATCCAAGTAAGGGAGCTTATTTTGCGTTTGCCCAAGTTGATAAGAAGATATCTAGAAAGTTTTTTAAGCAAACGAAAACGTCTAACAAAAATCAACTTATGGATGAGATGATAAACTTTGAGGCAGCCGTAGTTAATTGGATAGGGGAATTCTACACTGAGGAAATTGGGTCCAAACAGTACAAAACTAAAAACCGATATCCTCTTGCTCCTCAGCCCCTGCAAGGTTGTCAATTATATGTTATAACCTCAGATGATGACGGTAATCCCATAGCCTATAAAACAGAAGTTTAAGGAATGAGCACTTGGTATTTTCTAAATATAAATTTCGCTATTATTAATTAGCACAATCAGGAATTATGCAAGCACAATATACCGTGCCTGCGTAATTCCTGAGCCTTTAACAAACCTTTACCCAACCCCTCTCCTGTTCCGAAGAGCGGTTGGGGGGGTTCGGTTTTATTGTTTGCCTGGGCCTACAATTCCTGTTACAGTATCTTTGAGCACAGAAGTAGGATTCAACAAAAATAGAGCGGCCTTTTTTGCTGTATCTTCAGATAGCTTAATTTGTTTAAGTTCAACAATACCTTCACTGATAAAAGTATCTCTCAAAGCAGCTTTTTCTCCGCTATTAAAAGTCGTTTCGTAAAACACTTCTCGAATACCAGCAGCAATGACTAATTTCAAACAATAAATGCAGGGTTCTAGGGTGACGTAAATGGTAGATCCAGCAGTAGCTATACCATGTTTGGCGGCTTTGGCGATCGCATTTGCTTCGGCGTGAACCGCCCTTGATGGCAAAATTTTACTGGCGTCGCAACTGCTCAAACCAGGATAGCAGAAGCCTTGAGTTGTACAGTGTGCCGAACCTGACGGCGAACCGTTGTAACCCGTTGCTAAAACTTGCCTGTTTTTAGTTATCACCGCGCCTACAGGAAAAGCCAGACAAGTCGATCGAGTAGCAGCCAATTTTGCCAACATTAAAAAGTATTCATCCCAAGTCGGTCTGTCTTCTTCTAAATTCATCTTCGATCCTGAATGTATTGCTCGCTGGTTTTCAGACACTCGGCCGCCTTCTGCAATTCTATTCCTAAATAACCAATATGCTCGGGTTGGATGGCCGGGGAAGCCGCACAAATTTCTCGCACTAACTTGAGAGGGTTTTTTCCAGAATAACAGGTGACAACTTCGCCGCTGCCCGGGGTGGTTTGCGTGACTACTATCTGATTGTCCGCTACTTCAACTAAAAAATTGCCCGCTGCATCGAAAAAGTCTCGCTCTTCGCAGATTTTAGCATATTGGGTTTGAATTAGTCGATCGGCATTTTCAAAGGTATCGTCATACAAGTGAGCCGATTGACTCAGCGTTACCAACGGGCCCATCGTCAAATTATAATCGGAACGCCTCGCAATTTCATCTCGAATGTGCTGCTGCAAAGCCCGCAAACCCATGGCATTTGCCGGCCAAGCCGCAAACATATCGTTACTGCGGAGAGTTGCGGTTAGCGATATTTCACCGTCCACAACACGCACCCAAATATGATTCAAACAAGGACTGCCACTGTGCTGGTGGTCTGAGGAACCGTCTGGCCTTCTGTTAATATTTCCCCCGGCATCCCACAAACTAATTACAGCACTTGCCGCGTCAATTTCCTTAATTAGTTTGGTAATAACTTCTTCGATTTGATCGCGTCCAAACCACGACCTCATCCGCTGTGCGTAGGTATATTTAATGCCTTCGCTATACGGGGCATCTTCGAGCATTTGCGGTTTGTACTGTTCGAGGAAATCACGGTCTATTGGTAAGTAATTCGGTTCAGGAAAATAGAACTCCGCAGGTTCATCTGTAATCACTGCCATTAAGTCGATTAATTCTTGCCACTGTCCGTCGTAACCAGTCGGCCGCAGGGTGCCGGTGGTCTTAATTCGGTGGATGATTTTTACCCAAGTTTCGGCGATAGTTTTGCCTTCAATTCTGTGTCCGTATTTCTGACCGGGGAGTACAGTCGGGACGATTTCTACTAGCGGAAAAGTTACGGGTTCTCCCCAAGGTTCAACAGATTCTTTTTGGGCAAAAGACTTGACAAAGGTCACTGTTTCTGCTATTTTATTGGCTTCTTTCCATTCGATGGAATGACGCAATAGTTCTAAGGCTTCTGCTGCTATTTCAATATCGATGTAGCCAAATATTGAAGATTTAATTAGCCAGCAATCTCTGCCAGTATCGCTTTTGCCGGCTTCAAAGCCGTTGCGAAAAAAGTCGAGCAAGCACGCTGATGCACCGGAGTTGCTATCTTCTTTGGTAGCGTTGAGAATTACTAAAAAGCGGACGTGGGGATTGCACAGCAAGTTTCTAATTAAGAAGTTGATGCCGCGAGTAGGAGAGTACAGTTGTCCGATGACAGCAAATTCGTTGGGCTGTAATTTTTTGCCGATCGCACTTTTTACTGTCCAACCGCTGACAATAGCTGTTTGCCCCGTTCCGCAAATTAATTGATTTGGTTTGTATAGGGGTTTGTACTCAAATTTATTGACTAGATTTGTGGCTGTCATGGTTTACCGTTTTTTGCACCGCGTACTACTATATCAATAGTTTGGATAGTTTGAAGGAGCGATCGTCTCGCCCGGGCTACGCTAACGAGCCCAACACTACTAGCGGCTTGCAAAAGTCCGCTGCACCGCAGTTGTTATGCGGTGTTTTTGCACAAATACTCGGCAGTAACGGGTGAAAGATAATTAACTTCTAGAATGTCAAACCCTGCTTGTTGCAGCATACCTTCAACAATCCACGCAAAAGTGCTGTACTCCTGCCGCACGTGCATCTCATAATCTTTAGCTGTCCAACCCTCACCTTCAGGTTTAGCAGCGCGTTCAATCCATTTGTTGATAGACATCTCATACTCAGCAGGTGGAAATGAAAATATTACATCTCGTAAATAGAAGTGTCCGCCCGGTTTCAACATCGAGGAAATTCGCAGAAATGCTACCATTTTCCAAAAATCAGGCAGAATATGCAGCGCTGATTTGGTAACGACAAAATCAGCCAAACTGCTGGTGTGTTCGTAAGTTAAAAAGCCTGCACGATGAAAATGAATATTAGTCGCGCCAGCTTTTTGAGCTTTGTTTCGAGCATAAGCCAACATTGCATGAGAAATGTCAACTGCGTGTGCAAATGCTCCAGCGAGTGTAGTTTGGATTGCAAATGTTCCTGTTCCCGCTCCTAAATCGATAACTGTATGTCCTGAAGAAATGCCCAATCGAGACACCAAAGCCTGTTCTTTTTCTGGTGTGCTGGATAGTTGCTTGAGGTCAAAAGCTTCAACCTGTGCTACATCTTCAAAGTCCACACCAGCCATTTTTAATTCATCGAAATACCAAGCTGCCAAATTAGTCATGTCCTGCGTGATGCGTAAATTTACATCGGTAGCAATACTTGAAAATTACCTGTTCTCGCTCTTAAACTCGATTATATCGCTCCCGCATTCTCATTAAACCCTATCCTCAGCTAAAGTTTCGGATTTTAATAAATTATTTTAACAAATTTCTCAAGCCAACAATTCGTTGACAGCTACGCTAAAACCGACAAGTACCCTTGGAGTGTTAACAACTTCATCTAATGTCTCAACTTCTGTGTGAGCGGAATTTCAATTACAAACTCCGTACCTTCTCCAGATTGTGAGCTGCAACTTAAAGCGCCCTGATGCCGATCGCTGATGATTTGATAACTAATTGCCAGCCCCATGCCAGTGCCACTTCCAATCGGCTTGGTTGTAAAGAAGGGGTCAAAGATTTGCTGTTTGATAGCTTCTGGAATGCCGTTGCCGTTATCCCTAATTCGGATCTGGGCCCGACTCTCGTCGATGAGGGCCGTATGAATGGAGATTGCGGGAGTCATTTGTTTTCCCTGCTCGATCGCGATTTCAGTAGCGTCAATGGCGTTAGATAAGATGTTCATAAAAACCTGATTTAGCGGTCCCGGATAGCACTCCACCAGGGGAAGAGAACCATAGTTTCGCAGGATTTCTATTTGTGGATGATTCGGCTTGGGCTTCAGACGGTTGCCCAGAATAACCAGGGTGCTATCAATGCCATCATGGATGTTGATTGATTTAACTTCTGCTTCATCCAGTCGAGAGAATGTTCGTAATGCTAAGACAATTTGTCGAATTCGTCGCGCCCCCTCTTTCATGGATTCGATCAGCTTAGATAGATCGTTAACCATAAAATCTAAATCCATCGCCTCTGACTGCTGTGCGATCGCTGCTGGAGGATCGGGGTAATAAGTCTGGTAGGCTTGCACGAGTTTTAAGAGTTCTTGAGCGTATTCATCGGCATAACCGAGATTGCCATAGATGAAATTCACTGGGTTATTGATTTCATGGGCAACTCCGGCAACTAGCAGCCCCAAACTCGACATTTTCTCGCTTTGAATCAGTTTAGTCTGGGCCAGTTGTAGTTCTCTGAGGGCAGTTTCAACTTCATGCTTTGCCACTTTTAGCTCGGCCGTGCGTTCTTCGACTCGATGCTCTAATTGTTCATTGGCTTGTTCCAGCGTGTTAAATGATTCCTGTAACTGTTGAGCCATACGGTTAAAGGACTGGGTGAGTTGTTGCAACTCATACACCGATGATTCTGTCACCCCTTGGCTCAGAGATCCGGCAGCCATTGCCGAAGATGCTTGATTTAGCTGCAAAATCGGTTGAGTAATCCAGCGACTGGTGAGTATGCCAATTCCTAGAGAAATAGCTAGGGCCAGTAGACTTAACAAAATCGTACTTTGAGTATTGGCATTAATTTGTGCCATAAAGTCTGATTCTGGAACAGTGACAACCACCAGCCAGTCAATGCCCCTGCCATCTTGAAAACGAGTAACTTGCACTAAGTGGCGTGTACCGTTAATGCAAAACTCAAGCTGCTGAAATCCCTGGATCTGGTCGAAATCTTGAAACTTCTCTAGCAAAAACTGGCTGGTTTTCTGAGTAGTGGAATTTTCGCTATCGATCGCATTGAGTCGTTCAACCCGCTCTTCTGGCAGTTGCACAACTTTGTCTGCATAATATCGGAACGGTTTTTCGCCTGTAGAGGTGGCAATCAATTTTCCAGAGCGCTCTAGAATAAAACTTTGTCCGGTTTTTCCTATGTTGAGGGTTCTGAGAAAATCCCCAATCATTGACAAGTTTAAGCTCGCCATCCACACGCCTTGCAGCTCGCCTGCCCAGTTGTATATGGGTTTACCAGGGGCAATATACATCGTTTTGCCCGTGATGTGCGGAAACACTTTTCCCCAGGTTGCTTCCCTCTGCTGGACTGGAATTTGGTAGTAGGGCCGTTTGCGCGGGTCAAAGTTCGGCTTGCCAGCGTTGATGACTTCGAGTCGTGAGCCACTTGAGTTAGTACGGTAGGTTGTCAGCGCACGGTTATTTTCTACGGAAGAAGTGCGGATCACGATCGCACCATCATCTTGCCGCTCAGCACCAAAAAATTCTTGGTTGGTTGTAATCAACGCTGTCAGGCTGAGATTCCTAAAGGCAGGAAGTTGTCGCCACAGGAACTTCTCTATATCCCTTCCGTTATTAACGTCGATCCGGTTTTGGCTGAGTGCAGCTTCATAACTTTCAAACGCTTGAAAAGGACTGGCAACCAACTGAGTTAGATTTTGGGCGATGCGCGAGCTCGTCTCGTTGCGTAACTGAGTAGCTACATCGTTCACTGCCTTCTGTCCATTCCTAAAGGAAAGATAACCGACAATACCCACTGTCCCCACCGTTTGAACAACAAATGGGACAATTAGGATCGCCTGTAATGGCAATTTAAACAGCTTGGGGAAGAAAGGAGGCGATGATTCCTCTGGCATACTGGGATTGTTCCGTTAATGGTATGGATAACAACGGTTGAGTTAAGTGGCGACAGATCGCCTTTGCAGTATCACCCATCATCTTTATGCCGTCGCTGCAACGATTTGTTATATTGCATCAACGCAGATCTTTGCCTGAATATCTTTTACAGCGATCGCCTTTACCGGAATTGAAATCACAAACTCTGTACCTTCACCCAAAGTTGAGTTAACTTCTAGAGTTCCAGAGTGTTTCTGGACTACGATTTGACGAGCGATCGCCAATCCGAGCCCTGTTCCTTGCCCCACGCCTTTGGTGGTAAACAGATGCTTAAAGATTTTTTGTTTCACGGCATCCGTCATGCCAATCCCATTATCGTGAATTCGGATCACTGCCTGAGATTGGGACAATTGGGTTTTGACAGTAATCTGGTTGGGTTTGGCTTTGATCTGAGCAAAACTGCGTCCAGTATTTGATTCCTCAAGGGCATCGATCGCATTTGCCAGCAGATTCATAAATACCTGATTCAACTGTCCGGCAAAGCATTCTACCTGTGGCAGATCGCCATAGTCTGTGATGACTTGAATTTCTGGGCGATATTCGTTGGCTTTGAGGCGATGCTTGAGAATCAAGATCGTGCTGTCAATGCCGTCGTGGATATTGCAAGGAATGGGGCGATCGCAATCCGAACGCGAGAAAGTTCTTAAACTGGTGCTGATTGTGTTAATGCGAGCGACTCCTTTTTGCATCGAATCGATTAACTTAGGTAAATCCTCTTGTAAAAAATCCAAGTCTACTTCCTCCAGGAATTCCTGTAGCGTGGCACTTGGATCTGCGAGTTCTTTTTGGTAGAGAGCTATCACTTGAAAGAGGTCTTTAATATAGTTTTGAGCTGGTTTCAGATTGGCAGCAATAAAGCCAAGCGGATTATTAATCTCGTGGGCGACACCCGCCACTAAATTGCCCAAAGCCGACATTTTTTCCCTGTGGACTAAATGAAGCTGAGACAGTTGCAGTTGTGTAAGTGCTGCTTCTAAATCAGCCGTTTGCTCAGCTACACGCTGTTCGAGATTTTTAGTTAACTGTCGTAGCTGCAAATGAGTTTTCACCCGTGCTAGCATCTCCTTTTCTTGAAAGGGTTTGGTGATGTAGTCCACAGCACCCAAGTCAAATCCTTTCTCCTTACTCTGAGCATCGGAGAGAGCGGTCATAAAAATGATTGGAATACTGGCTGTTTTCGGCTCTGCCTTCAGACGTTTGCAGGTTTCAAAGCCGTCAATTCCTGGCATTTGAACATCGAGCAAGATCAGATCGGGAGGATAAGCTTGGACTCTCTTAAGAGCGCGATCGCCGTTGATTGCGGTTGCTACTTCGTACCCTGCATCACTTAAGGTTTCACAAACCACTTCTAAATTCGCAGGGGTATCATCCACCACCAGAATTAATTCAGGACTAGACATCGGCTTTCTTCTCTGTGAGGTGTTGTTGTAGCAACTCTTCAATCTCTTCGGCTTTAAATTGCTTGGCTAACTGAAGAATTTGTGAGGCAAAATTAGCGTAGCGAGGGTTAGAGTGAGCAAGATGCTCTGTGTGCGAGCGGAGCCGTTTTAAGTTGCCTTGCTGTGCCAATTCTAGTAAGGTTTTTAACTCTACATAGTCAGGAATCATCATCCCTTCTGGGTCCTCTAATCCAGTCGTTGGAGTGGATGGTTCAGAGTCGTTTGAGCCTATCATTTCATATTTCCATTCCAATTCCAAATGAGTGGCTAAGAGGTTAAATAATTCACTGACTTCCACTGGCTTTGCCAGGAAATCATTTCCCCCTGCATCTAAACTCATCTCTCGATAGGCTTGTGCCACGGATGCAGAAGAGACCACGATCTTCAGGTGTTGCAAATCCTTTGCACTGCGAACTTGTTTGAGCAGTTCAAAGCCGTCCATGACTGGCATTGCCAAGTCTGTAATCACTAAGTCAGGTTGAGACTGGCGTATTTTTTCCAATCCTGCTTGTCCATTTTCGGCATCACTAACTTGGAATCCTAGTGGCTCTAACAAGTTGACGAGAACGGCTCGGTTTTCCCAACGATCGTCTATCACAAGTATGCTGCGTCGTTGTCCTTCGTAACCAATAATTTGTTTTCCTGTTGTGAAGGAGTTTTGCTGCACCCAATCGGTGGCGATCGCCAGTTCCACCTCAAAAAAGAACTCACTCCCGACTCCGGGCTGGCTGTTAACTTGGATTTGTCCGTTCATGAGTTGGACAATCCTTTGGCTGATCGCCAGTCCTAAACCGGTGCCCTCAGCTTGGCGCTGGCGATCGCCCACTTGTTCAAAAGCCTGGAAAATTTTATCCAAATCATCTGGCGCAATTCCTACACCCGTATCCTCAACTTGAAATTTGAAAGAGCGAGTGGACGGATTGGGATGATTCTCAACTAGGGCAACCTTGAGCGTGACAGAACCTTTGTCGGTGAATTTAATCGCATTTCCCACCAAGTTGAGTAACACCTGACGCAGCCGTTTTTCATCGGCAAAAATCCCTTCAGGCAAATGTGGATCGGGATTGTAAACGAAGTCAATGTTTTTTTGGTCGGCACGAATGCGGCAGATTTCAGCGACACCTTGGAGGAATGAGGGAAAGTGAATCGCTTGAGGTGTGAGTTCTAATTTACCGGCTTCAATTTTAGACAAGTCCAACACATCGTTAATCAGCGTCAGCAAATGATAACCACACTGGTGAATGATTTCTACCCCATGACGTTCCTTCGCTGGCAATGCGCTGCTGCGGTTGAGGATTTGAGCGTAGCCCAAAATACCGTTGAGGGGAGTGCGGAGTTCGTGGCTCATGTTGGCAAGAAATTCACTCTTTGCCTGGTTTGCGCCATCGGCTACAAGTTTTGCTTCTTGCAGTTCGGCCGTGCGTTCCTCAACACGGCTTTCGAGTTCGATGAAGGAGGTTTTGAGTTGCGCTGCCATCTGGTTAAAGGAATCTGCCAGCGATTCTAATTCACTAATGCCTTGCACCTGAAGTGTTTGATCCAACTGTCCGGAACTAATCGCCTGACTGGCTTTTTGTAGCTGCAAAATCGGTTTGGTAATCCAACGCGAAGTAAAAAGACCCAGTATAGTCGTCACTGCCAAAGCCCCTAGACACAGCAAAATTGTGGTGCGAGTATTGGCATTGATTTGTTCCATGAAATCTGATTCAGGCACCACAACGACGCTGAACCAATCGATACCTCGTCCGTCTCGAATGGCGGAAACCTGCACGAACTGCCGTTGGTTTGCCAGCATAAAATCAAGCTGTTGATTCTGTGCAATAGCGTTGAAGTTGCCAAATCGATCGACGATGGCTTGCGCTGTCCCACGAATTACAGAACTTTCAGACTTGACGGCAGGAATTTGTTGCAACTCCTCATTTTTAAGATCCATAATGTAAGGCTGGCCGATCGTTGAACTAGCAATCAGATTGCCCGATCGATCGACGATAAACGTTTGTCCGGTTTGACCCACCTTCAACTCGCTCAGAAAACGATGAATCTTGTCCAGCCGAAAGGTGCTTTTTTGCACCCCTAGTAACGTTCCATCGCTTTTGTAAATCGGCTGGGATAGAGCCATGGTAGCCGATTGATACGAACTGCTAACGTAGGGTACAGATGTCCATGCTGGTTTTCCGGCTTTCTGTACAACTTGATACCAGGGTCGAATCCGGGGGTCAAAGTCTGCCTGAGTTTTGAGCAGTGCCACCCGTTGACCTCGATTATCAAGTTTGTAGAATTGGCGTTGAGGTAGACGCGCTTTGTCACTGAGGCGAGAAACGATGCCGTCATTGATTGTTGTATCAAGGGCAATATTCATGCCGTCCTCAAAACCAATTTGCACGTCTTCGAGGGTATTTTGGCTGACTAACCGCCACAACGTTCGTTCCAGTTTGGTGAAATCTGTTAAATCAAGCTGACCCTCTTGGGCCGCAGCTACGATCACTTGTCCGGCAATATAAGGTTTTTCCAAATAGTTTAGAACTTGCAGGTTGAGGCGATCGCTCATTTCTTGACGTAAGTGACTGGCAACATCATTGACTGCCTTCTGTCCATTCCGGAGGGAAATATATCCCGTTAGTCCCACTGCTACGAAGATTTGTAGTACAAACGGGACAATCAAGAGCGATCGCAGGGAAAGTTTGTACTTAGGTTTAGATAGATTCAGGGATGAGCTTGACATAGAAATGCTAGTGGCTTGTATGGAAAATAGACTTGAGGAATTGCTAGCTTGATGTTCAATCAACCTCGGTAGAGCTTTCAAGGCGCTTAAATTCCTGGCTACACACCGACGCTAACAATTAATGTCGTACCTCCAACAAGCAGTCGCATTAGCAAGTTGCGAGTGGTTTTCTCTTGTTCGCGGAAGTGCAACAATTGCTGAGTTGGTTGATGTTCCCTTGGTTGGTGGAGTGGCCCGGAGACTGCCATCGGCGGGCGAGCTGTTAGCGGAGTGTTTTTTTTTAGTCAATCGGGCGATCGTTCTGGCTCAAATTTAAAGGCGATCGCATTCCACCAAAAATCTCTACACCCCATTCCCCTCGAAGACTACCGCTTGTAGAAAATCGGATAGAAAGCCCAGGGCTTCTAGTCCTGGGAGGAATCTGCTGACCATAAAGGGTCAGTTTGTTAAAGTCTACGCGTCAGTTCCCTAATCCGAGCTCTTAGCACAACAGGTTTGATTTCTCACTTCTGGCTGGCAATATTTATTTAGTAAATTTTTTTCTTCTTGAGTGACGCCAAACGTAATAAATACATCGGGCTCGGGCATGGATAGATAGCACCCTTAGAGATACCTTAATTATAGTGGGTACGGTATTAAACCACTTTACCCTCTAGAAACAAGTCAGTATTTGTAGGTTGTGGAGAAAAATTTTTAACTGTGATGCCCCGCGCTCCGACTTCTTTTGCAAACACCCCTGTTAACAACTATACCGCTGCTTTGGTTCCTGAGTAAAGGCCATAACTCGACAAAATCAAACGGGTAACAGACGAAGAAAACTTGATTACCTGTCCATTATCATGAACCCGAGTTGCCGCCTCATTCAAATCCATAAAAATGTCTTTGACGTTGATTGGCAAAAGCGGAAATTTATATATAGCAATCATTGCAGGAGTCGTATTTTTTTTATCCCACCCCAACCCTCCCCGAAACCGCGGGGAGGGAGTAAGAAATTGACAAATGATTTAGGATGGCTATATCGAGCGCGATCGACTGTATCAATACTTCTTTCGTTACCTGTAGTTTGAGCTATCTTAAACCCTCCCACCTTCTCATTCAACCAACTCTTAACCTAGAAAGTTAACCCTGAAATTTATTTTTTTATTTAATTTTTATGGTTTTAATAAATTAGTTTAACAAATTCCTCAAGCCAACAGTTCACTGACGGCTACGCTAAAGCCTGCAAGTACAGTTTGAGTGTTAACAACTTCATCCGCATTAAACAACAGCCAACGTTGCCCTGCATTCACAAATATTAATCTCGCTTCAGGAAATAGCAACCAAACTTCTAAACATCCCGATTCCAAATATTCCTGAGCTTTCGCAAATAACTCTTCGCCGCTATCTTCGGGGGAAGCAACTTCCGCTATCAAAGGAAAACTTTGGGAAAATGCTGTAAAATTGCCTGATTCTGGAAGCAGTTCAGGAGTAATGTAAGCAACATCGGGACGGCGACCTTGCTTGCTAGTGCGGCAAAGGACTTCTGTAACAACTTCTCCTCTCTGTCCGCTGGAATTTTTGTAAGTTTTCCAGGAAGTAGCTAGATTAACTTGAGCGAGACCATGCTTGAATGTCATTCCTGTTTTCTCCACTAAGTTGCCGTCAACCCATTCCATTCTATCAGCAGGCTTGACTAAAAACTCTTCAAGAGGTATGACTTTTCCTTGCTCAGGTTCGGGGTGTATTTCTGCTATAACTTCTAATTTTGGCTGTGATTCTGGCTCTAATTTTTTGTCGGTATTTTTGGGTGAAATTGTAGTAACTGTCACAAGCACAACCTCTATTTGTATTTGATGATTTTAAGTTTACACACGATCGCTCTCGGTCGCATCTTTACGAGCTTATTGAACTTGGTAGATTGGGTTTTTTCAAGTTAGCCAGACAATTTATATATCATAGCAATTCAGAAAGGTGACTTTCATGATTCTCTCAAACCGTTTTTCTGAAGCCCTCACCTATGGCGCCCAATTGCACGCTACCCAAGTCCGCAAAGGTTCCGGGGTTCCCTACATTGCCCATTTGTTGGGGACTGCTAGTATAGCTTTAGAATAGGGGGCAAATGAAGATGAGGCGATCTCCGCTTTGCTTCACTCGGGCGATCGAAGATCGAGGCGGCGCCACCACCCCCGAAGCCATCCGCCGCCGATGCAGGCGATACCGTCACAGCGATTGTAGACGGCTGTACCGACAGTGACGAGACGCCGAAACCCCCTTGGCGACAGCGAAAACAAGCTTATATCGATCGCATTTCTACAGCTTCTGGCTCTGTGAGATTAGTCTCGGCTGCTGATAAACTTTATAATGTTCGATCGATCGTGAAAGATTACCGTCAATTGGGCGACTGTGTTTGGGAACGCTTCAAAGGTGGCAAAGACGGTTCTCTCTGGTATTATCGTTCTTTAGTAGAAGCATTCCGCCAAGCTGAGTTAACGCCTATAGTTGAAGAATTAGACCGCACATTTTTAGAATTGGAACAGTTTTCTGAAGGCTGAAGACTGAAGGTAAAAATCACTAATTATCAATTACTAATTACAGTCACAAAATGGCAAATGTTCGCTTAGAAAATATTACCCGACGCTACCAAAACGTCACCGCGATCGAAAACATCAGCTTCAAAATCCCGGACGGGGAATTTTGGGTATTAGTCGGGCCCTCCGGCTGCGGAAAATCGACAATTATGCGGACAATTGCAGGTTTAGAAACAGCAACTTCCGGTAATCTTTACATTGGAGATAATTTAGTTAACAACATTCCGGCGAGACAGCGGGACGTTGCCATGGTGTTTCAAAATTACGCGCTTTACCCGCACATGACTGTCGCGGAAAATCTGGCTTTTGGATTGCGGATGCGGAATGTTGACCAGACTAAAATTCAAGAACGAGTTGAAACAGTAGCCCGATCGCTCTCGATCGACCACCTCCTCAAGCGTAAGCCCAAACAGCTATCAGGCGGACAGCAGCAGCGGGTAGCACTGGGAAGGGCGATCGCCCGCGAACCGAAAGTATTCCTTTTAGATGAACCGCTTTCTAACCTCGATGCTCAACTGCGAGACGACACCAGAGCCGAACTAAAACAACTGCATCAACGGCTGGGAATTACCACAGTTTACGTCACCCACGACCAAGTGGAAGCGATGACTTTAGCTGATAAGATTGTAGTCTTAAATAAGGGAAAAATTCAACAAATTGGAGACCCGCAAAGCATTTATGCGAAACCAGCTAACCGCATGGTTGCCACATTTTTAGGCAATCCCGCCATGAACATTTTACCGGCAATTTATACTAACGAATCTTTTCAAGTGGGAAATCAACATTTAGCCTGTCCTCCCTCGATTCATAAAAAATTGCAGCCGAGAGAAGGACAAGGATTAGAATTGGGCATCCGTCCAGAAAATATAGAAATCTTTAGGCCACAAACAGCAGAAGATGATGATTTGAAGGCCGATGTTTGGGCATTAGAAAAAGTCCCTCTCGATTTAGAGGTAAAAGTAGTGGAACCTCTGGGGCGAGAAACTTTAATCCGGGCGAGTTTGCCTTTATCGAGCGCTGAAACTACTGTACAGGTGCAAGTACCTGCGAGTGTTCGCTGGCGATCGGGCGATCGGCTGAGGGTAAAGCTTGACTTCGATCGACTATTTATATTTGACCCATCCACAGGCGAGGCGCTGTATCCCTAACCGGATTCAACATTATTTCTAGACGCACTGGTGCCCCGAAACCCGGTTTTTTGACAGCAATATTTCGTTGCAGCAGCCAAGTCTCGGTAAAAAAACCGGTTTCTCAGGGTGGCAGTGCGTAATTCCTATTCAATCTAAAATCTAAAATCGACTGACTTTTCGAGTGGGGAGGTTTCTATTTATAGTTACAAAAATTTACAGTTGACTTTTATCTATTTCTATTTACGAAGTAATGATAAAATTAGTATTCGCCCAAAAAAAAGTATTCTCTCAAAGGTCGATCGTTCCTGGCGGGCGCGCGAGCGCGACCCACAACTGGGCATCTTCCCGCTCCCAAGCGGCCTGACGCGCCGACAGGGGAGCAACTGGCGAACCAAAAACTTAGAAAAACTTCTAGCGGCATTTTTAGATGAATCCCGACAACCTGCCTCAAATGCTGCAAACAGGATTTCACCTAACTTTAGGTGCAACTTCCTTTTTAATTGAGACATTGCAAGATCCGCTAAAGCGAGAAGAAAATCTTCACAAACTGAAGTCGGATTTGGGTCAGCTAGCATCGGAGCTGCTGGAAAAAGGAGAAATGACCGATCGAGAAGCCCGAAATTTTGTAGATACTATTTTCTCCCAACCGGGTAATCGGGAGAATGCAGACAGCGAATCCGTCTCGCCCAAGCAATCCGATGCAGCCACTGACCACCCTCCCGACTCGGTTGTACAACCTGACGTAAAGCTAGAGATTCAAGAATTAACTGCACACATTGCAGCGCTGAGGGTCGAGTTGGAAAACTTGCGATCCGAAAATTCCCAGGATTAAAGAATCAAGAGTCTTTAACACAGCGGGAATTTACTTGGAAACTGACTGGCAAATTTATTTAAGAAAACCAAAATTTAATCGTTGTCCCATTTTTCAGAACCGATCAGGTCGGCGATACGATCGCGCAGCAAGAAGTCGCATTTTTCTAACTCGCACTCCACGCAAGCCCATTCCCGGGGCGGAATGAATTGGCAGAGCGTGTAGATAGGCTGTTGCCGGCTCAGCACGCCCTCGTGCACGAGGTGGCGGGCTTCATCTTGGATGACATCTAAAGAGTATTGGATTTTGATAGTTGACTGAATCATAATGCGCCCTCAAGGTTTTAGTAAAAAAAAAATTATGACCTGTTTAATAATATAATCCAAATTTCCGAATATGTAAGTTAAATTTTTTCAGTATATAGGTATACAATTCATTACGCTTAAGTTAAAAATTCTAGCAATGATGAGTAAGGGAGCGGCTCCGTCTAAAGATTGAGAGACGCGACCCATTTTCCCGGCTAACAGACAAATCTGTTGCAAAGCTCATAGCATTTTAGATTTTCGACTTCGGCGTGAGACCTTCGGCGAGCGCGAGCACACAGCCGTCGAGTCGCGCGCCCGTCGAAGGATTTTAGATTTGAGAATTGGGAATGACTGACTGGATATGGGTTTGCAGCATGGGCCTACAGTTGCATTCTTTTTTGAAACTGGTATCACTTCAGGACTTAGGCACCAGAGCCCGATTTTCGGTTTCTGGATGCTTCCCTCCCAAAGGCAAAGTTTCTTGCGAGAAACCGGGTTGATAAATTTAAGTCCTGACGCAGCAGCAGAGAAAGGATTCAGGAGTCCGCCAGCTCAAGCATTGCCCGTTGCGTCCATGCCGAATAGCAATTCTATCGCTAGAGATTGCGCGGCCGGCATCTGCCCAAAACAAAATACATAAGGAATACTCGGAGGCAAGTGTGGCAAAAATTGCTCTAAAACGTAGGGACTGCCGTAAATTAACAAAGCTTGCAGTTCTCCCGTGTTTAATAATTTCTTAAACCAATCTTGAGCTGCTTGGGTCAAACCTGCACTGCCTCGGAAGCAATTGCCGCGAATGAAAATTTGCAGCAGTGTCGGAGAAAAATTCTCTGCACCTGTATTATCAGCGATCGCCCCTGTGCGATCGTCAATCAGTTGCAATTCGTAACCAAACTGTTCGGGAAGGGCAATCGCCGGAGTGTGCTTGCCCAAAAACTCGCACCCCAAAACATCATCTACAATAATCAAATTCCGCAAAAGCTGGTTTTCTGGGGGCTTTTTCGCCATTAAAGGCAGAGAACCTCCAAATTTCAAAGAATCTCGCAAAATATCAGCAGCAGTTGACCTTGCCTGTGGATTTGCCAGCAAACTTAAGTCTATCGATTCTAGATTCCTGCTCGCCCCCGAAGCTTGGGGGGGTTGGGGGGGGTCAGAAATCGGCAAACCGACTTTAGCTTTAGCCGACCAAATTCGCTTGACAGATTCCTTGATTTGTGCTATGGAGAGCCGCCCTTGAGTGACAGCTTCGCAGACAGCGAGAATCGCCCCTTCCGGGTCAAGCGGCATCAGCAAAACATCAGCACCAGCCTGGGCCGCCAAAACAGCAGCTTCATTAGGGCCGTACTTATTGGCGATCGCCCCCATCACCAAAGCATCAGTCACGATCAAACCTTCAAATCCCAACTCTTGTCGCAGCTTCCCGATCAAAATTTTGCGAGAAAGAGTAGCAGGAAACTCGGCATCCCAAGCCGGAATCAGCAAGTGAGCACTCATCACAGCATCGGCCCGGGCGGCGATTGCCTCAACAAAAGGAGGCAACTCAACCTTTGCCAATCTCGCTGGCGAATGCGGCAAAACCGGCAATTCCAAGTGAGAATCAACCGCCGTGTCTCCGTGGCCGGGAAAATGCTTAGCTGTAGTCAAAACCGGGTGTAGGGCTGCGCCGCGAATAAAAGCAGCGGCTAATTTCCCGACTATGAACGGTGTCTCGCCAAAAGCGCGCACATTAATCACAGGATTGTCGGGATTGTTGTTAACATCAACCACTGGTGCCAGAATCCAATTGAGACCGATCGCCCTAGCTTCGATCGCAGTGACAGCGCCCATTTGTTCAGCATATCGATCGGCCGCTTCTAAATCATGCTGCGCCACTTGGGCAATTGCCATCGGCGGCCCGAACCAAGTCGCCCCCGCGAACCGCTGGCCGACACCTTCCTCAATATCAGCCGCCAGCAGCAGCGGAAACTTAGCCCAAGACTGCAATTGGTGCGATCGAACCGCCAACTCCGCAGCACTTCCCCCCACCAAAATCACACCGCCGACGCCTAACTTTTCCAGATAATAGCGGAGTTTGCTAGCAGTTGGTTCCCATTCGGGATACCGAATTTGGTGGTCGAACAAGTAGCCTGAAGCGCGCACCACAAACATCTGGGCCACCAGTTCTGGTAAGGAAAGATTGTCAATCATGGGTAATTGGTAATTGTTGACTGTTAACTGTTGAGTGTTGAGTGTTGACTGTTAACTGGCTTCAGACACTAATCCTCATCTGCTTCGTCAATTTCATCGTCTTGGTAATTGTTGAGTGTTGACTGTTAACTAATGACTAATGACTGTTGACTAATGACTGATGACTAATGACTGTTAACTAATGACTGTTAACTAATGACTGTTGACTGTTGACTGGCTTGAGACACTAATCCTCATCTGTTTCGTCAATTTCATCGTCAGCAAATTCTTCCTCCGCATCTAGAAGATCCGGTTTGCGATCGGCCGAAAGCTGATTCAGCAGTATCAGCATTTTATCGCCCCGTTCCAAAGAATGGTCTTCGAGAAAAATCACTTCCGGCGTCCGACGCAGTTGCAATCGTTGGCCCAACTGGCTGCGGACGTAGCTAGTTGCAGATTTCAAACCCTCCATAGTCTCTGCCTTTGCCTCATCAGTACCGTAGATGCTGACAAAAATTTTTGTATGCTGAAGGTCTCCCGAAACAATTACATCGGTAACGCTAACCATACCGGCACCTACCCGGTCGTCCTTGATTCCATTCAGCAACATCAGGCTGACTTCCCGTTTAACCATTGAAGCTACACGCTCAATGCGACGACTTGTAGCCATAGCACCTACTCCTCTACTTTCGTAATCAGCCGTTTTTATCCCGATCCATAATTGTAGCGCGATCGGTCAATCGATTTGAGATTTTCGATTTGAGATTTTAGATTGACCCCACGGATAAATGCGGGGGCTTGAGGATTTGAGATTTGAGATTTGGGATTGATTCCACGGATAAATCCGGGGGGCTTGTACCACCTTTGAAATTCGCTTGTCAGGGGTGTTACGGGCGATCGTCCGAATTAGGGGTGAGATACAGCTTAGAGTCAAAAAATGTTTGATGGCCTATAGGTGAATATATAGCTAATCTAGAGAGGTCGAGTGAGATACAGTTTAGGAATGAGAATTAAATAACTTCCACTCTTGAAAGTGGGATGGGCGTCCCGCCCGTCCTTTTTGGACGGGC
>NZ_JAUBVJ010000054.1:0-55757 GCF_036702785.1 Microcoleus sp. AR_TQ3_B6
GATAGAGACGTTGCAGCCGCTCAAGTAGTTCTGATTCGAGGACTTGCAGCCGTGGGACACACGGTCAAGATGCTTTCTGAGGGTAAAGCGATTGCGCTCCCGGCGATGAAAGAATCCCCGTCCTTATAGGGCGGGGAGTGTCAACTGACAACTAACCGACGTGATGCGCCTTTGGGCTTTTGTCCCTCCGGCTGATTTTCCCGATCGCCCTCTGAGTTCTTTAATCAAAAGTCTAAAATCTAAAATCGAACGATCGTCGGTCGGTTTCTCCAGCCAATAGTGTCAAAATAAACAAATCAAAGAAATATCGCGCAGTTGAGTTGAGCCATGAGCAATCGAGAGGGTTTTACAGGGGGATTTATTGCCGGAGCTGCTGTTGGCGGCTTGGTGGGTGCAGTTTTGGGCACGGTACTGTCGCGGCGCGCTGCTGAAGCTTTGCTGAGTGAACCTTCAGAAGCAAAGACAAGAAAGATCCGCCAGAGGAAAGCCAGT
This sequence comes from Microcoleus sp. AR_TQ3_B6, assembly GCF_036702785.1. Taxonomy (NCBI): domain Bacteria; kingdom Bacillati; phylum Cyanobacteriota; class Cyanophyceae; order Oscillatoriales; family Microcoleaceae; genus Microcoleus; species Microcoleus sp. AR_TQ3_B6. The sequence goes on from NZ_JAUBVJ010000054.1 coordinate 493, forward strand.
CAACTCGAAGCCGACAGCATGGAAGTAGCAAGGCTGAGTTTAGAAGATAAAATTGCTCAGCTAAATCAGGCAATAGATGACGTGCGGCTGCAACTGGGCGACGTAAACGGCAACGCGCCGGCGCCGGGCGGCTCGGGTTCGATCGCCCCTGACTCCTGAATCCATTTAAAATTTTAGATGAGTCTGGCAGATCGATGCGGGCGATCGGTCAACAGTCGCAGATTTCTCTCTTCATCTTTCCAGCTAAAAGGGGGAGACAGAAGGAACAAGGAACAACAAAAACCCTCCTGGTCTCCCCAACTCCGACTCGCCCCACTCCTCCAGCTATGCTAAACTCAAACTTAAAGTGTCTGTAAACTTTACTCGAACTACCACCAGAATATATGAGTTATTCCATAGGCCTTTTGGCAACCACGCTGTCCACATTTCTGCAAATCTATGTACTCCTAATGATTTTTAGGGTGCTGTTAAGCTGGTTCCCTAATATCAATTGGTATGACCCCCCATTTTCGATTTTGAGTCAGTTAACAGATCCTTACCTCAATCTATTCCGATCGATTATCCCCCCCTTAGGAGGGATTGACTTTTCGCCGATGATTGCATTTTTTGTACTTCAGTTCGGCTCGCAAATCTTGATCAGTCTTTTGACCAACTTGCAAACATCATTATTGTAGTTGGAAAAGCTTAAGTTTTTCAGCATCTAGCCTAAATTGTTTGGCAGACCTAGCAGCAGGCAACTAAATTTTAGATTTGAGATTTTGAGATGAACTCCCCGGTTGAAAAGCTGGGGAGTTACTCATACATTAAAAATGAGAAATTGCCAGCCACTCAACAATCTCAAATCTCAAATCTCAAACTGCATCGAGGTTTCACGGGCAGCCAACCCAACAGCTCTTTCTCAGCAATCTAAAATCTCAAATAGTTTCGTTAGCGACGAACCACGCCCGTAAAACCTGTAGCTTTAAATTGCTTGAGCTTCAAAGGTGTTCGTTGATTGGCGGCAACCGAAATTCTGAGCTGAAAATCGCTAACTCCGGGAGGAACTTCTTCTATAGAACCCAAGCGAGTCCGGTTTTGCATCACCGGATTGTCATCCGCATCATAAATGCGGCCGAAAATATCGGCATTGACCACTGGTTTGCCGGTGCTATTTTCAGCTTTCCCAGTAATCAAAAAGCAGTTAGCTTCCATAGAACTGCCGCTGGTGACTGTTCCTTCTCCCATTTCGGCAGGACATTCGCGATAAGAAAGGTCGGAAAGTTTAATCTGCGTCAGAGCCCAAGCAGGTGGAGTGTATACCAAACTAAAAATTCCGATCAGGCAAGTAGCAAAAAAAAGGCTGATAGCTCGAAATTTCATAAATCGCGGCGCAAGTATATTTTAATTCTCAGCTTAGCGCGAATTCAGGCTCAAATTCCTACTTATAGGAATTCTGAAAACTACAGCTACTTTTTCCAGAAATCGCATTAGTCTAGGCCTAAATGCTGCAGCAAGGCTTGGCGCATCACATCGACTGGGACGGATTCTCTATCCAGCCAAATTTTTAAGGCGGCTGCTCCTTGTTGAACTAGCATGGGGAGTCCGTCAATAGCTCGCGCTCCCCGAAGCTGTGCATCTTTGAGAAACTGGGTAGGATTAGGGGTGTAAATTAAATCGTAGACGATCGCACCTGCTTTTATTCGATCGATCGCACCCGAGGCAACCGGCGACTTTTCCCCATGCGGATACATCCCCACAGGCGTCGTGTTCACCAGCAAATCTGCCTGCGAGATTAACATTGACAAATTATCCCAAGTATGCACCTGCAAATTCTGCAGGGGCATCGGAGAATTGACCCAACTCTGCTGAAATTCCCCTAAATTTTGTTCGCTGCGGCCGACAACGTGAATCTCTGCACATCCCAATTGAGCGCATCCAGCCACAACAGCTCTCGCCGCCCCACCATTCCCCAAAATTACTGCTACTTTCTGACTCCAATCGAAACCCCCCCTAGCCCCAGAAGGGGGGGTTGGGGGGGTCTGCAGCGGCGCGAGAAAACCTTCAACGTCAGTATTTGTGCCGCACCAACCTTTGTCAGTCAGGTATACGGTATTGACTGCGCCGATCGAGCGGGCGATCGGGGAAACGGACGACAGCAGCGGTAAGATGGCTTGTTTGTGGGGAATCGTGATGCTAAATCCCCGAACGCCGATCGCCGCAAATCCTGCAAGAGCAGCTTTTAAATCCCCTGGTTTTACCGGAAACGGCAGGTAAACAAAATCGACTCCCAAGTGGGAAATAGCAGCATTGTGCATCGCCGGCGACAGAGAATGCTCGACGGGATGACCAATTACTCCCAACAGTTTAGTAGTGCCTTTAATCATTTTTGTTAGTTGAGTGTTGACGGTTGACCAAGAATTTCTTAATGGTACAAGCCCCCGGATTTATCCGTGGAATTAATCCCAAATCTCAAATCGAAAATCCTCAAGCCCCCGGATTTATCCGTGGGGTCAATCTAAAATCTAAAATCTAAAATCTAAAATCGATTGACTGTTAACGGTTGACTGTTGTGAGTTTTCATACCAGATCCTGCTACAATACCGCCCTTATTCTTTAGTCCCCCTCTGCTCGGACGAAAGTTTGACTCTCGACAGCGATTTCAATCGCCGAGTGACTCTCAACCGTCAACCGTCAACCGTCAACTGTCAACTGTCAACCGTCAACTGTCAACTGTCAACTGTTTGCCGAAACTCTTTGGCGTCAGCCAAAATCGGATTGACATCAAACCAGTAATCCTCGCCGTAACGGTATTCAAACACCCAGAGACTGCGCAGCAAGATTTGGTATTTAGTTTCCCCACTCACAGTTTTGGTAGCGGATACTTGGCGCAGCAATTTCCACTCATCGGGTTCGATAGCCAAAGTAAGCTGGTGGCGGCGCTGGACGATCACAGTTTCCAAAGTTTCCCGCGACAGAGGAGGGTCTTGTTTCTGCAGACAGCTATACAGCAGTTGCAGCAAATTGCGGACATGACCGCCGCTGACTCGACACAGGCGATCGAGAGTTTCCGCAGAGTCGAAAACTTGGCCGACCAAAGCATAGCGCTGCTTCGGGTCCACCGTCGGAAAAGCCCGCGCCAGAACCATCTGCTGCAGCAATTCCACACCCTCAGAGCACTCAGAACCGTCGCTCAACTGCACCGGCACCATCGGCAAAACCTTCGGATCTACCCCAAATCGATTGGTCAACTGGCCCAAATCGTTAGAGAAAATCAGCACCAAGGGAATTGTATACACGACATGGCAATTTAGTCTTGCCAACTGTTCGCCGCGATCGACAAACAGGTATTCCGGCTGCAGCCGCCCCGTCGGTTTTGCGCACAGGTGTATGCGATCGAGATTGTCAATAATTACTACAAGTCCTTGTTTCCCTTGGCGTTTGAGTTCTTGATTAGCCGGCTCCAGCAACTCCTTATTCAGTGCATCTAAAATTACGTTAGTTCGCGGCTCCAAATATTGCCTCAACTCCGATCGCAGATTCGGAGCATCTTTCGCCTTAGCAGTAATTTTGCCAATTCCCAACGCCAGAGAAAATTCTCCCTCCGTGCTGGCATTTATTTCCCCAACACCAGGGATATTAGCTTCAGCGCTCAAGTCTATTTGAGTTTGAAAAACATCAGCAACCCCTTTGAGCAAAGCTTTAAAACCAGTCGGTTGCAGCTTGATTTTCATTTTCTCGACGCTTTCGCTCACCTGACGAGCAACGCTCAACAAAATATCAGTGATATCTACATCTGCCATGTCTAAGTCTTTACTCGACTCAAAGTAAACAACATGAAATCCTTGTTGCTGCAATTGAGCTTGCAGCCGCAGCAATTCTGTTGATTTACCAGAGCCGATGTGACCGGTGAATAATTGACAGGTAGGTGCATCGGGGGACAGACGGCTGATGGTGCGCTCCAATTGTTCTACGATTGTGCCGCCCCGCACTGATGAGAAATCGATATAGTATTGTCGGTCTTCTTGATTTGCTACTGCCAGGGTGTAGCTGGGATTGCAGGCTCTATAAAATTTCTGTAAATTTAGTTCCATACCCTGTTCCATTTTTCACAACATTATGCCCTAATAGCTTATTCATTTCGCTCTGGTAATAATCAGCACAATTCCCCCACTTATTCTGATGTTTTATGGGGTTCTCAATATCTTGATTCCTCCCCAAACCAGCACTCTCAAATTATACGTAATTTTTGCGTCCTGGGAATGAATGGAATTTACTAATACCCCATAAATAAGTAATTTATCTTCTTACAGCGAGCGCGACTTCATTGACATCACAGACGAAAAACGGGCAGTAATGTTCTCGGATAAAAGTGGGTATTTGAGTACGGTTAACCGCCGACAAAAAAACAGGTAGTAATTAGCTATCCTGAAACCAGATTTTTTTAATAATACCATCGCCATTTTCCGAGTAGGTTGGGTAGGAGTGCCCCCACCCAACCTAGTTTCTTACAGCATTTTGGCTTAGACGCGAAGGTGTTGTTTAAGAAACCGGGTTTCTCGGTGCGATCTTTTTTTGAGATCTACTTATTTTTTATCAATTCTACCATTTTGTGACCGACACCTGCGGCCGAAGCGGGGTTTTGGCCTGTAACCAGCCTCTCGCTGACGACAACATGAGGCTGAAAATTAGGAACTTTCGTATAATTAGCGCCGCGTTCAATTAATTTCGACTCCAGCAAAAACGGCACTACTTCAGTCAGTCCCACAGCGGTTTCCTCTTCATTAGTAAAAGCAGCCACAGTCTTATTTGCAACCAGGTACTCACCATCCGACAACTTAAGATTAACTAAAGCCGCCGGTCCGTGACAGACAGCACCGACAATGCCACCTGCTTCGTAAATAGCAGCAGCAATCTCAGCAAGTTCCTGGTTATCCGCAAAATCCCACATTGTACCGTGTCCCCCAGCGTAGAAAATAGCGCCATATTCTGCGGGGTCAATTTGTGCAGGATTGAGAGTATTTTCCACTCGCGCCACCTGTCGGAAATCCTCTAAAAAAGCCTGATTTAGCGGGTCTTCTAAATCAACCCCAACCATTGGAGCTTTACCGCCTTTGGGGCTGACAAAATCTACCGTTAATCCTGCCTGAGTAAATGCGTCCAATGGATGCGTCACCTCTGGGAGATAAAAACCCGTTTCTTTACCAGTGTCGCCCAGTGTATCGTGGCTGGTTAAAACCATCAAAATTTTTTGGCTAGTCATCGTCTATTCCTTTTACTATCAGGTATGCTTGTGCCTGTTCGATCGTAGGTCGAATTTATCTAAAATACAAATTATAAAATTTTAGAGCTGGTATAAATCTATTTAGGATTAACTTTGAATGGTATCGCAGCTCGATCGAGGTTTACCGCCTGGGAACCGTATCGGAGGTCGCCCAAGTTCTCCACCTCACGCAACCGGCTGTTAGCCAACACGTCGCAGCAAGAGAGTCAATCGATTTTAGATTTTAGATTTTAGATTGAAGCATTGACCCCACGAATAAATACGTTAGGCAAGTTTCATCGGATACAGGTTTTTTATTTCCCCGGTCCTGAGTCTGCTTTCGGAATGAATCCGGGGGCTTGTATCCTGGATGCTTTCGGTCAGCTTTGGGAAATCCCTTTTTTCAAAGGACTCCGAGGCGGATGGTTCCCACGGAAGCGGGACAAAAACTTTATACTGAAGTTGCTGGTGCGATGAGAAACTCGAATCAATTCCGCACAAAAACTCAACCGCCGAAACTCCACAAACCCTCAGAATCGGTACGCCCCAATAATTTTTTACCGATCGGCTTCAGGGTCAATTACCGCAGGACGATCGCACTTTTTACACTGTACAATTTGGGTTGACAGCAGAGTTAATCGAACGACTCAAAGCCGGAAAGCTAGACATTTTAATTGCTACCAAAAAAAATATCTGCTCCGATCTAGTCGGGCCACCAAATGCTTGGAACGGCTATTATCCAGGTAGATATTGAAAAAATAGAAGCTGTTAAATAAATTGTAGAAACTTGCGACAGTAAAAAATGAATAAACCCACTAAAGGACATAAATATTAGTGAATTATCTCAAATGTTACCGTTAATATAGCAATCCTAAATGATTCTACTCGTTACCAGGCAGAGCCTGGTAACGCAGATCCGGAGGCTCTGCCTCGCGAAAATCGAGGCAGAGCCTCGGGACATTGATTAACCCTCTTCTGTCACTCTGGGAAAATAAAAATAAGAGCCCAATTTTTAACTGTAGATATAGCGAGCATTTGAGCGTTTATTTTCTAACAGAATGGCTGAAATCAAGATTTTTGGTAAAAGTCTTATTCTATAAGCCTTCCAGATTATTTTTTGCCGAAAGTGACAGAAGAGGGTTAAGAGGCGTTTAGCCTGGAAGTTATTGAAACTGATTTAGGATTGCTATAGACATACATTTTATTTTATAAAAACGTCTTGGTAGAAATCCGATTAAGGTTCTGTATCCAACAATACCCTACTCAACAAAAACACCAACTGGCTGAACAGACAGAGCAACGAACAGCCAGGTTGGCCACGCAATTACGAGCCGCTGGGATTGAGTTTGAACAGCAATGAGACCACCTTAATGAGAAGTTAAACCAACCTTATCTTGGTCTTGATGCAGGTTTAGTATGCTTTGTTTAATTCACCGGAAAAGCTGATGCAACTATCACGACGAAAGTTTTTTACCTTAGCAGGAGCGAGTGCTGCTGGCACTTTGATGATGTCTCCTCTACAAGCGCTTTATGCCAAAAAGGCGAATCGTGAATCAGTATTTGGAGGAGGGTATGGGCCCCTCGTACCCGATCCGAATGGATTGTTAGATTTACCCCGTAGGTTTAAGTATGAGGCTTTTTCACGAACGGGCGAGATCATGAGCGACGGTTCCCCTGTGCCCGGTGGTCACGATGGCATGGCGGCTTTCCCAGGTCCCCAAAACACGGTGATTCTGGTTCGCAATCACGAACTGAGTCCGAATTCTACAACAGAAGTTGTGGGTCGAAATCCTTACGATCCTCTTTGCAAAGGGGGGACAACCACACTACAGGTTGGACGAAATCGTCAGCTCCTCAACCACTACGCTTCGCTTAGCGGCACCTATCGAAATTGTGCGGGCGGTCCGACTCCCTGGGGTTCTTGGATTACTTGCGAGGAAAATATCTCGACTGTGGCGACTAATCAACCAGGCAATCCGACAAATGTCTCGAAATCTCACGGCTACAACTTTGAAGTTCGGGCTAGGGCAAGGGCTCCTGTGAATCCCGTACCTTTAGTTGCGATGGGACGGTTTAACCATGAAGCTGTGGCGTGCGACCCCACAACCGGAATTGTCTACCAAACTGAAGACCGAGCAGATAGCCTCTTCTATCGCTTTCTGCCATATGAACGCAACAATTTAAGGGCAGGGGGTACTCTGCAAGCCCTGAAGATTAAGGATAGGCCTCAGGCACAGACTTTTGCAGGCTTTCCCCAGCGCGAACCGATACCGGTGGAATGGGTGACAATTGACAATCCTGACCCTGCTACGGATACGGTACGGGTCGAAGGTTTCAGTAAAGGTGCTGCCCAGTTTGCTCGTGGGGAAGGCGTCTGCTACGGCAATGGTGAAGTTTACTTCTGTTGTACGAACGGTGGCTCTGTTGAGGCCAATGGCACACCGAACGGATTTGGTCAGGTTTGGCGGTATCTTCCCGAGCAAGATACGATCGAACTTTTTGTTGAGGCTACATCGGCTGACGAACTCGATGGTCCTGACAACATTGTTGTGGCACCTCATGGCGATCTGATCATTTGCGAAGATGGCAATGATGAGCAGTTCGTGGTGGGCGTAACTCCCAACGGGGAACTGTATCATCTGGCAAAAAATGCTATCAACGATCGGGAGTTTGCCGGAGTCTGCTTCTCGCCGGATGGTCGAACTATGTTCGTTAATCTCCAAACCCCAGGCATCACGTTTGCGATTTGGGGTCCTTGGAACTCTCAACCAGGAGCATAACATTACATTACTGCCTTATAGTGCGAGCAGTTTATTTGCCTGTAAAACGCTCTTGTGTTCGCACTATGGAGAATATTGTGAATCACGCCGCATTCTGGCAACATCCGGTGTGGGTTTTCTATAAGCCTATGAAAGTTAACGGTTTGTGGGAGTTTGAAGAGTCGTGCAATACCTGGGCCAGTCGAAACGAGTGTTTTATTCTTTGGTAATGATGTCGATCGCCTTTGGCGTTGATTTATCTCAATCTAGGGATTCAGTCGCTCAAATACCCGTTGATTACGTTTGCTATATACAGACGAGTGATGGTCGAACGATCGATTTAGGTAAGCTTTGTGGAAGTAGTGGCAGAAGCCGCCCGATCGCTTTAGGGCCAAATGACCAAGCCTTTCTTAATAGTTACCAACGAGCGTTGAGCAAACGGCTCAATTCATCCTCATCCGATGCCCTGTCTCGCGTTCAGCGAAATCCCCAAGCTGCTATCCAACGTGCGCGCGGGATATGTAATGCGCTCAGTGGGGGAATGTCGATCGACTTGCTGCAACCTCAAGGCAATGCTGAAGTTGATGCGCTTAACGCTCTGGCTCCTAAATATTACTGCCCTGAGTTTGACGACTGAGCAAGGAAGTCTCAGTGGAGCGGTCGCACTCCCACAGATAACTGAACCGAACCGGAGCCTTTCCGGAAGCAGATAGCTATGCTTGAAAGTACCCTTGCTGTCTAAGGAAACTGATGAGAACCTGAACATTGGGTACATCCGCAACTAGAATTGGGACTGTATCTCTATATGTAGCTCTAGCTATAGATGTAGCTATATGTATTTTGCCTTGCCTGAAGCTAACATGACCAACCGTTGACCAAGGGATGCCTTGTCCATAAATCACAATTCCCTTTTTATGAAGACGGATAGCACCAAATTCAAGAGTATAGCCCTGATTATAAGCAGCGATCGCCTGTGGGAGTTGATGTTGGACTACCAGTACCTGCAATTTGTCCGCAAGATCTTCGGAGATACTAAGCAGTTTACCTGTGGGAAATTCTAGAGTGTAGGTACGACTCACCTCTACTGAAGTAAATAAAAATCTACGATATCGGCTCTCTTGCCAAATTTGTAACTCCTCATAATGTGCAGATAGTCGATTGTTTGGTTGCTCGTAAACAATGCCGTGTTCATAAACCAATATATTGTGTTTTATATGCTGAATTGTCCGATAAATTATCCCTATTCCGCCTCCGATACAAAAAATACTTGTTGTCAGTTTAAATAAAAAAGACACGCTAGTAGTAAGGATGAATCCTCCAATAATTAAAAGTATAGGAGCTACAATAATTGCTTTAATCCATCCTGGAAAACTACCACTCCTATATTGTTCCAAAAAGTTTCCTAACAAATGAGGATCGTTTTGAATTACGGATACTTTAGTTGGGGGCAATTGAGGTGGTTCAGTTAAGCCACGCCTTTGTATTTCGACTCTAATTACCTCTTGAGCTTCTTCTGTGTAATCAGAAATTACTCTAGCAGCAAACTCTAGTTCTCGATCGCTTTTCTGTTGCCATATTTCTTCAAGTGTCACAGTCAACTCCTATCTTAATAAATTTTGTTTATACAGTAGAAATTTTCAATTATAACGACTATGTTTGCTGTCTAACTTAAGCATTACTTTATTTCCCAATTGTTCTTTCCAAGGTTTTGCCCATCTGGGAATCTCCGGGTCGTCGCTGTTGCGGTACTCATCAGCCCTTTGGATTCATTTTAACTGGATGCTCAATGCCCGATCGCCCTCTACCAAAAATCCCCCGCTACAGCATTACTATAGCGAGGGATTTTTGTCAACCTACAAAATCAACTTTCTTGCAGTTTGTTGTTAGCTTCTGTCAGTAGCAGCTACTGGTTCAAAGCTTGGAACCACCAACTCACCATTCTGCTTGGTGAGTAGATTGTACAGCCGTTCGGTATTCGGGAAATTCGCAGCAGGCAGAGTCGGGAAGCGACGGTAAGGAACAGTATCCTCGCCAAACGCCTCGGCATATTCAACACTGTTCAACATCGCGTTGATAAAGCCCTTAATCCCTTTACTTGCCAAGATTTGGTTGTAGGTCCGAATCTCCGCTTGATTGCGGGGAGCGCGGCCTAAGAAGTGCTTGGTTCCCAACTCAATCACCTTAGTATTGGGATAAGGTGCGTAGAACTGTTTAACGTACAGCGAGGAGCAGCCCAAAGCCTCAATGAACTCCTTGAGATTGATTTCATTGTTGCCCAGTTTGCTTTCCAGCGCCGTGAATTCATTCTTCACAACATACGGGTTGATGTCGCGCTCAAAAATTTGACGGTAAGCAGCTTGAATTAAAGTTTTCAAAGCTACTTTGTCCGAAGTATTCGTCAGCTTGAACACCTTAGTTTGTTCGCGCCGCTTGCTGACACCTTGAGCGAGGCGAGTTTGCAACTCGAAATCGCCCCGATCGCCTGCTGCACCCAGTTCAATAAACCGAGGAGTTTCTGGCGTCTGAGCTTGGACATTTTGCTCAGCGACGGAACCCGATCGCATCGTCCGCATCGACAAACCACCGGGAGTCACATAGCGCTCGTAGGGTACCGTATCTTCCCCGAAAGCTTCGTTGTACTCCAGACTGTCGATGATGCTATCAACCAGGGCATAGAAACCCTTCTTAGCGCAAATATCAAAGTAAGCGTTCATTTCCTGGCGGCCGTAGGTAGGGCGTCCCAGGAGTCGGCGGTGAATGTACTCGATCGCCTTACAAACGTAGAGCTTGCTCCAGTACATATTGCGGAACACGTCTGACTTCGCCAACATCCGAATAAACTCGCGCATCGTAATGTCGCCGTTTTCCAGCTTAATTTCCGCCACCTTTTGGCGCTGGCCGTCGAACACGTCGCGACCGAACACTTGCAGGTAAGCTGCTCGAATCACCGCTTGAGTCGAACTTTCGCTAAATTTGACACTAGAACTGTTGCTGTAGCTGCTAGAGACACCGCGGGCAGTTTTCTTGGAAGCCACATAGCCGCCTGGTAACTGGTCTAGTTTAAAGACCTTAGGGCCCAGAGAGCCTGGAGCCTTACCGCGAGCTTCCGGGTTGCTCAATTGATTTTCAATCCCCGCACCTTGACGGATCAGGATACGGCGAGTGTCTTTGCCGAAGGGAGCTGGACGGTTTTTGGGGTTGCGAGTTTCTTTCGGGAAAATCGCGCCGAACTGAATTTCTAAGGGGTCATTGCCAATACCGTAAACGTGCTGGTCTGGTAGTGGCTGAGTGTAGCCCGCAAACAAGGTGATGAACTGAGGAACCTTGCGGAACGGAGCGCTGAAATTGAACAAATCAATTTGCGGACCCCAGTTGCGACATTCCTGAGCTTCTTGGCCCAAACCGCGCAGGTAAGGCACTGTTTCTTCGCCGAAGTAGTCGGAATATTCCTGGGAATAAACCATCGCGTCTACGAGAGCTGCCAGGCCGCCTTTGGTGACGATCGCAAAATACTTGCTAAATTCCTCCCGCGAGCTCAAACCGCGGCCTAGGAAGTGACGGGCGGCCAATTCTACAGCGCGGCTGTTGACAAACGGCTCGTAGAATTGCTGGCGGTACAGAGGAGATTTGCCAAGGCGACGAATAAACTCTTTCATCGAGATTTCGCCATTTTTGACCTTGGATTCCAAGTCAGAAATGCTTTGGCTGTATGCGCGGCTAATGTCGCGCTCAAAAACTTGACGGTAAGCTGCTTTGACTACTTCTATCTTTTCGGCCGACGACAGACCGGTTTTCATGACGAATTTCGACCGTCGCTCGGATGCGTTGAAGTAGATTTGGGGCAGTTGTAGCCCTTGCTGGTCGTTGCTTTCGCGCTGCCGCACCTTGTCTGAAGGTGTGGGAGCTTTGAATTCGGTAATTGCTACGTCGAAATACTGTCCGACGATCGCACTTGCCTCTGCATTGTTTCTGAAATAGCCCAAAGATGCTGCCTTCATTTCCTGCATTGCCACAATTGTGGCCGCCGAAGAGCAAGCATTTTCGATGATTTCCCGCAATCCGCGCACGTTCACCGAAATAATGTTCGGGTCGCCCGCGACAATTGCGTAGGTGATGTAGCGCAAAAACCAGCTCAAGTCGCGCAGAGATTTGGTCATGTTGCCCGGGCCGTAGCGCGAGACATTGATCGGCTGGAATCCTGCTGGGATTGGGCCGCTGTAGCCGCCACCGTTGCCAGAAAACAGATTTGCCAGCCCCAAGAATCCGCCGCCGCCGCCACCGCCGCCGCCGCCGCCGGAGCGACTTTCAACGTAGGTGACAGTTCCCAGTTTCATGCCTTCAGAGACATTCCCCGAACCGCCACGACTCGCTGCTGCTACAGCCATCGCAGGTTCTTGCGGTCTTTCCAAGAATGCCAGCGGGGAACCGCCCGTAAAAATCCGGTTGGCTGCGCGGGATACTATCAGTTCCGAGTTTTGGGTCAGCGTCGCAGAGATTTCGATCCGCAGAGTCCCTGAACTGAAATAACTTGCTAGTTCGCTGAGTTCGCCCCGCTGTAGGAAGCGGTCTTGCTGTTCTGCTTGCGAAATTGTTGCGACCGGTACAGTTTGATATAGTTGCGGACGCGCAACCGAGCTTCCACCACTTGCTTTTACAGTCATTGGACTCTTTCGCTCCCTATCTAAATCGTTTTAGCATTTACCCAGACTAACCCTGCCTTCTCATGCAGTTGACGCTCACCGCCCGATGATCGAACGTGCGGTGATTCTTGGGCTGATTCTGCCATTAGTTCCCTCTGGTCTTACGAAGCATTCTTGAGTCTTACAACTCACTCCTCAAGCTTAAATTTCCGTGCGCCCCACGGTATTTGTTTGCCAGTCTTTCCCGAAGCCGTCCTAGAAGGACGGGGCTTTCAACCCAATTTCTCGGTAAAAGGTCAAAGTAGCTATTTTTGCTTTGTTTACTTTTTGCCTTTACCTGTCACGAGGTTCGGGCGCGCTTACTTTCTTAGATTAAAATGTTTTGGTTTCATCTTTCTGCCTGCCGGGAAATGTCCGGTCAGAAGGCAGGCACGGGGTACTCCCTCCGCTGCGCTCCGCCCGTACACCCGTGGAAAAAAAGACTCGGCAGGAGAGTTGCCTTTGGGCGATTGCAGCCAGTGCCGTCAATTAAGGGAAAAGAAAATCAAAAATTTTCTTCTGCCTTTTTCTGGGCGTTTAACTTTCTGCTTAAAGACGCCTCCGATTTACCCGAAAGGTCAGCGGTGGGTTATGGACAGTCCTTGTTTGTTAAAAAGCCTGTCGAGATTTATTGTATAGATTTAAGAGAGCGTATATGAGAAAAAATGATAAGTTTTATTACGCAGAAGCTGTCAGGGCTTGGGAATCAGGGGTTAGTCGATCGCCCGATGCCTTTCTTTCAGGCTTGCCCAACGGTCGCGAAGCGACACGAAAGGTTGCGAGTAACGAAGCAATAGAATTGCATCGCGTACCGCTGTTGGCCCGAAGGCTACTGACAACCCATCTCAAAACCCACGCACTATTACCTCACCTATGGATACTACGCCTGATATCAGTGCTGCCGTGCGGCGGCTTTACGATACTTTCCCTTTCCCGCCCGATCCTTTGTCAGATGAACCGCCGCCTGGGTACAACTGGCGGTGGAGTTGGCCGGATGCTTACAATTTTTGCACCGGGCAAAAGCCGCCAAAACTGGATATTCGGATTTTAGATGCTGGCTGCGGCACTGGTTCAAGCACCGATTATCTGATTCACCTCAATCCTGAAGCAACGGTTACGGCGATCGACCTGAGTGCGGGTGCTTTGAAAGTAGCACAAGAACGCTGTCGGCGATCCTCTTCGAGGGCAACGCTTACGGGGGCGCGCGAAGCAAATTTTCGCCACCTCAGCCTGTACGATGCCGCCGAGTTAGAGGGCGAGTTTGATTTGATCAACTGCGTGGGCGTGCTGCACCACTTACCCGATCCGATCCGGGGCATTCAAGCGCTGGCGGCGAAGTTGGCCCAGGGCGGTTTGATGCACATTTTTGTGTATGCTGAGCTCGGACGCTGGGAAATTCAACTCATGCAAAGGGCGATCGCACTTCTCCAAGGCCCGAAAAAAGGTGACTATGCCGATGGCGTCAAAGTCGGTCGTCAAATCTTTGCTTCTTTACCAGAAAACAACCGTCTTGTCAAGTACGAAAAACAGCGTTGGGCAGGAGAAAATCAGCGAGACGAATGTTTTGCTGATATGTACGTTCACCCGCAGGAAATTGACTACAATATTGAGACTTTGTTCGAGTTAATCGACGCTTCGGGATTGGAATTTATCGGTTTTTCAAATCCGGGATATTGGCAGTTAGAAAGACTTTTGGGGAAAGCGCCGGAATTGATAGAAAGAGCTCGGGGTTTGACGGAACGAGAGCTTTATCGATTAATTGAATTGTTGGATACGGAAATCACTCATTACGAGTTTTTCTTGGGCAAAAAGCCTGTTAATAAAATTGATTGGTCGGACGATCAGGCACTTTTGGCGGCAATTCCAGAGTTGAGTCGTTGTATGCACGGTTGGCCTAGTCAACAAGTGTTTGATTGCAACTATCAATTGATCAATTTGTCAAGTGCGGAATTTGAGTTTTTGCAAGGTTGTTTACCCCCCCCAGCCCCCCCTTATCAAGGGGGGGAGAAAGAGGGGATCCCTTACCAAGGGGGGGAGAAAGAGGGAAGCCCGTCTGGTAAAAGCATAGGGGAGATTTTGGCGGATGTGGAGATTGGATTGGATGGAGTGCGATCGATCTTGTCAAAACAGCTAATTTTGCTAACACCGAAATTATAGGGCTTTTTAATTATTTGAACGAACCCCGAAGACGCGAAGTGCGCGCAGGAAGAACTGCATCTCTTTCTTTCTCTTCCTTCGCGCACTTCGCGACGAAAGCGGTTCATTTAATCTTACTCCATTACTGACTCCCGGTAAAATCCCAAATGGATTGACACAGGCCCCCCTCAGCAGCTAGGCTTTGAAGCGAGAGGTTGCTTTGCCTGTAGAGGAAGTAGCCCGCCTCGCCCAAAAATAAAGAGGGAACCTCGCCTGGGCTAGGTAAAGGAAAGAAGACTGTTGGGGAGATTTTGGCGGATGTGGAGATGGGATTGGATGGAGTGCGATCGATCTTATCAAAACCGCTACTATTGCTAACACCAGGTGGTCAAATCTAATTGAGTAGTTGTCATTCACAAGCGAAGCGAAAAATCTCATATGCTTTGGGCGGGCTCAGGAGCCCACGCCACAATCAAATTAACTCTTTGTGGAACAGGCCCGAAAGCCTGTTCTGAGAGCAGTCAATTATCCTGAATAAATAATAAAAAGGGATTAGTCATGAGAAAACAAACTTTACAAACTTTGCGTAAACTACTCCAAAAAAACAACCCGGTAATTTTAGAAATAGGGGCATGCACCGGCGAAGACTCCCTAGCTTTCCTCAGAGAATTTTCCGACATTCAATTGCATTGTTTTGAACCCGATCCGCGCTCCGGAAAAATACATCAAAACACAGTCAAGGATGCGCGATGCCAATTACATCAAATTGCCATATCAGACGTAGATGGAGAAGCAGAATTTTACCTGAGTACCGGCTCCAATGAGGAAACGGGCGACCCTTCAGAATGGCTCGAATCTTCTTCACTCAAAACTCCAAAAAATCATTTAAAAATCTACCCTTGGTGTAAGTTTAAGGAAAATACAGTAAAAGTGCCAACGCGCAGCTTAGATAGTTGGTTTGCAGAACAAGATATCGATCGAATTGACTTAATTTGGGCTGACGTACAAGGCGCAGAGGAAAACTTGATTAAAGGAGCAGTTAAAACCTTGTCTCATACCAAGTATTTTTACACAGAGTTTGAAGATGGCGAATTCTATGAGGGACAAATCACACTTCAACAGATAAAGGCTTTAGTTCCCAAGTTTAAAGTTATTGGCCTTTTCTACAACAACGTATTATTTAAGAATACTGAAATCCCCGATTCAGCCGTTAATACAATTGACCAAATAGTTTGGCCTTGGGATCTTTTTCCACCCAGAGCGGTACTGCAATTCCTCACAAAAAAGCTCAAATCAAAAGTTAAATCCCTCATAGGTAAGGCTTAAGCAGAAATTGAGGCAGATTTTTGTGAACTAACTATAACAGACATCAAAGCCTACCTTACTTTTCCGACAGATAGATAATTAGCCGCCAATTTGAGACATTGTGCGGCTATAATTTCCTTGAGTAGTTCCAGAATCTCGCTGCTTGAAATTAATCTCCGGTTTAATATTCAATATCTGCTGCACTCGATCGCGCAATTCGCTGGTAGGAGTCCCACCACGCAGAGCAGTTTTTAAGTCAATTTGCCCGGTTTCGTTCAGCAGACAAGGCCGCAGCCACCCGTCAGCAGACAAACGCATCCGGTTGCAGCGATCGCAAAAACACTCGGACATTTGGCTAATAAATCCTAAAGTGCCTTTCGCCCCCGGAATTTGAAACACATCCGCCGGCCCATTTCCGCGCACTCCCGACTCGGCTAACCCGTATTTGTCGTTAATTTGTTGCCGCAATTGGGCAGATGCTACCCAACCCTTATCGCCAAATAAATCCCCATTGCCGATCGGCATAAACTCAATAAAACGAACGTGCCAATTCCGGTTAATAGTTAATGCAGCCAAATCCAATATTTCGCTGTCATTCACACCGGGAATTACCACAACATTGAGTTTCAGCGGGTCGAATCCTGCTTGATAAGCCGCTTGAATTCCCTCCCAAACCTGCGTCCACCGCGATCGTCCCCGACTGCCAATTATCTTATCAAAAGTCTCCGGTTCCAGCGAATCCAAACTAATATTAATCCGGCGCAAACCAGCATTGTAGAGATTTTGGGCCATGGACGCCAGCAAAAAGCCATTAGTTGTCATTGACAAATCTCGCGTTTGGGGCATCGAGGCGATCGACCTCACCAAGTCCACCACCCCAGGGCGCAGCAGCGGTTCCCCACCCGTCAACCGAAACTTAGTAAATCCCACGGGTATAAAAACTTCCCGCAGCAGAGTTAGCAATTCCGAGTGAGTTAACAACTGCTGCTGCAATACATAGTCCAACTCGCTACCTTCCGGCATACAGTAGAGACAGCGGAAGTTGCAGCGGTCTATTAAACTAATCCGAAGGTAGTCTACGGTATCCATGTCAATAGTTTGTAATATTATTTAATTATAAATGCCGGTCGCATTTTCTGCAATTATTGATAAAAAGTAAAAAACCTGCATCGATTTCTCTCTCTTCTCTTACTCTGTGCTGTCTGCGTCCTCTGCGGTTAATAAAAAAAATCTAGTTTGCAAGTCTATACATCTATGACATTCTTTGAATTTGAAGCTGATTTTGTGGAAGCTTTGCGCTGCATCCCCATGCAAGTACGTCTCAAGTTAGATACTTGCGGCATTAAATTAAAGTTGCAGGATTGGAATCATTTTAACCAAGCAGAACGTCAAATTCTTGTAGAGAAACCTTGCTTGACACCAGCAGAAATTATCGATTACCGAGAAAAGCTAAATCAAATATTAATTCAACAGACAGGCAAACCGGGAACAGATTTGACCGTTGATGAAAATCCCCCGTGGATGGATGCTGCAACTGTACCGGAGTCGGTTTCTGCAAAAGCACAAGAACTCGGCGTGACAATTACTTTGGGACAGTGGGCGAGTTTGCAGCCGGTACAGCGATTTGCTTTGATTAAGCTTAGTCGATCGAGCCACGAGAATAAAAATTTTCTCCCGGCGCTTCAAGAGTTTAAGGTTATTGAATGAGAGCAAGTTTTAATTGACTTTTGGGGCGCAGAGGGCGCAGAGTCCGAGAAGGGAGAGTCTGCTCATCTATTTGCCCGATCGTCCTGGGTTCCTTTCTCACTTAGTGAGAGCTACTTAGGGAGAAAAACGAGAACAATGTGTAAAAGAGTGTGGTCAGGGGGTGCCAGAAGTAGGGTAAGGTCGATCGGACATTTAACGGGTTGAGTTTTCCGAAGCGCCAGACACCAAATTCCGGAAATATGATTAATTTTATTTTAAGTATTGTTACCGCAGCGTGGTATTATTTTTCTGAGTTTGCAAAGCACTCGCCTGCTACCTGCATTAGTTTCTGAGCTTCGTGAACACGCAAAACACACCCACCGAACCCACACCAGCAGAGGAGGATATTCCTCAAGCTGGTACAGTCTCAACCGTCTCGACAGTCTCGTCCGAGACAACCAATCCCATGCAAGACTTTTATCGCCTCCAACAAGAGTTGTTGGCGTACACCCTTGCTTTTACGGCGATTATTTTTATCTCCGTTTGGATTTTTTACTCGCTCAATATTGCCCTGAATTATTTGCTTGGGGCGAGCACAGGTGTGGTTTACTTAAAGATGTTGGCTAGAGACGTGGAACGAATCGGCAGCCAAAATCAGCGCATCAGCAAGACAAGGCTCGGTGTGTTTTTAGCGGTGATGATAGTAGGAACACAGTGGAATCAGCTACAGATTTTACCGATATTTTTGGGATTTCTGACTTACAAAGCTGCGCTGTTGGTTTACGTGATCCGAAGTGCATTAGCACTAGACTACAGGTAGGTCAGGCAATTCGAGCAAAACTCAACTCATCGATTTGTATGGGGAAGCCCGTTGAATGGCAATGCTTGACGTTCTAAACACCTTTAATCGTTTCCCCCTCGCCAATTTGGAAGTTGGCCAGCAGTTGTACTGGCAACTCGGCAATCTGAAAGTTCACGGGCAGGTTTTTCTAACCTCGTGGTTTGTAATTGCTGTTTTAGTCGTAGTTTCGATTTTAGGAACCAGCAAAATCCAGCGAATTCCCAGCGGAATGCAAAATTTTATGGAGTATGCGCTGGAATTTATTCGGGACTTGGCTAAAAACCAAATAGGGGAAAAAGAATATCGCCCTTGGGTACCGTTTATTGGTACATTATTTCTGTTCATATTTGTGTCAAACTGGTCGGGCGCTCTAATTCCTTGGAAGCTAATTAAGCTGCCTTCAGGTGAATTGGGAGCTCCTACCGCTGACATCAACACGACGGTAGCATTTGCACTGCTGACTTCTCTAGCATATTTTTATGCAGGTCTCAGCAAAAGCGGCTTGGGGTATTTCGCCCACTATGTTGAACCGGTGCCTTTCATGCTGCCGTTCAAAATCATAGAAGATTTTACTAAGCCTCTGTCCCTGAGTTTCCGTTTGTTTGGCAACATTCTTGCTGACGAATTGGTGGTCGGAGTGCTAGTGTTGCTAGTGCCTTTATTTGTTCCTCTGCCAGTGATGGTTCTGGGACTATTTACCAGTGCAATTCAAGCTTTGATTTTTGCAACCTTAGCCGCAGCCTACATAGGTGAAGCTCTAGAAGGCGGTCACGGCGAAGAACACCACGATTAACTAGCCGATAAACGGCGAAGCATGAAGGAGGAAAAAAAAATTCCTCTCCTAAAACTTCCTGCCGTAAAATCGGACAATTCTGTAGACTTTCGGCTCTCAATTTTGTACTTTAGATAAGGAAAATCATCATGAACCCAACAGTTGCTGCCGCTTCCGTAATTGCCGCCGCTTTGGCAGTAGGTTTAGCTGCAATCGGCCCTGGCATTGGTCAAGGAAATGCAGCAGGTCAGGCTGTAGAAGGGATTGCCCGTCAGCCGGAAGCAGAAGGTAAAATTCGCGGCACCTTGCTGTTGAGTTTGGCGTTCATGGAAGCGCTCACAATTTACGGTTTGGTCGTAGCCCTAGTGCTGCTGTTTGCCAACCCCTTCGCATAATAATTTGAAATTTTAGATTTGAGGTTTTGGCGATTCTAATCCAAAATCTCAAATCTAAAATCGATTAAGCGAATTAGATGGAAGCCGTCAAAAAATCATGATGCACTGGACAGTATTACTAGCAGTTGAAGAAGCGGCTAAGGAAGGGGGACTGTTTGATATAGATGCTACGCTGCCTCTGATGGCGGTGCAGTTTTTAATTCTAGTCGCAGTCTTGAATGTAATTTTTTACAAGCCGCTCAGCAAGTCAATTGACGATCGCGCCGATTACATTCGCAACACTCAAGTCTCTGCCCAAGAACGCTTGGCAAAAGCTCAGCAACTAGCGCAGCAGTACGAGCAAAAACTGGGAGAAACTCGCAAACAGTCTCAATCAGTAATTGCTGCTGCTCAAGCTGATGCCCAAAAAATTGGGGCAGCAAAAATAGCTGAGGCTCAACAAGAAGCTCAAGTCGCGCGAGAAAAGGCTGGGCAAGAAATAGAGCAGCAAAAGCAAGAAGCAATGCGCTCACTAGAACAAGAAGTAGACGCGCTCAGCGGCCAAATTCTCGAAAAGCTATTAGGGCAGTCGCTGGCCAAATAGCGAGACCGAAGAGTTTGAGATTTTTGAGGGAATCTCAAATCTAAAATCGGTACACCCAATCTGCACGCGCAATTATGGAAGAGTATCATGGGGACTGTTTTATTGCTAGCCACAGAAGCTAGCGGCGAAGGTGGTTTCGGTTTAAATTTCGATATTTTAGAAACCAACCTGATTAACCTGGTCATTATTATTGCAGTGCTGTTTTATTTCGGGCGCGGATTTGTAGGTAAAATCCTGACAGAGAGGCGTTCGGCAATCCAAGAGGCGATTCAAGAAGCAGAAAAACGCCAAAAAGATGCAGCAGCAGCTCTAGCAGAGCAACAGCAAAAATTGACTCAAGCGCAAGCAGAAGCGGAACGAATTCGTGCCGCTGCTGAAGAAACTGCCAAGAAAGCAAAAGAAGCAATTCTAGCTCAGGCGGCGCAGGACGTTGAACGCATGAGAGCAACAGCAGGTCAAGAGTTGGAAGCAGAGCGGGAAAGAGCGATCGCCCAACTGCGATCGGCGGTTGTATCTCTGGCATTAGCAAAGGTGGAAAGCCAGCTAAAAACTAGCTTGGACGACAGCGCTCAACACCAATTAATCGATCGCAGCATTGCGTTACTGGGAGGCTAAAACGTGAGTACAGTCAGCACAGAAGTCTTACAGCCTTACGCATCTGCCTTGATGTCACTGGCTCAGTCCAGCAATCTCTCAGAGAAGTTCGGCGAAGATATTCGTTCCTTGCTGAGCCTGCTAGAAGGTTCAGAAGATTTGCGTCAATTTTTAGGCAATCCGCTGGTAAAACCGGATGCTAAAAAAGCCGTGATTCAGCAAATAGCGGGTGAAGAAATGAGCCCCTTGATGCACAGCTTTCTGAAGCTATTAGTAGACAAAGGAAGAATTGTTTTTTTAGAAGGAATTGGCAAACAATACTTGGCAAGGCTCCGAGAACTCAACCAAACAGTATTGGCTGAAGTTACATCGGCCGTCCCGCTTTCAGACGCTCAACAGCAGACGGTTCGCGAGAAAGTGCAGGCGATGACCAGCGCTCGTCAAGTAGAAATTGAAACCAAAATAGACCCAGATTTAATCGGCGGTGTAATAATCAAAGTAGGCTCTCAAGTAATTGATGCCAGCCTGCGGGGACAATTGCGCCGTCTCGGAATTCGCTTGAATTCCTGATTTAAGGAAGCAGGAAGTTCGGCAACGAGCAATGTACTGGATGTAACGGATGTAACGGATAGAAGGAAGAAGGAAGAAAGAACAAGGGAAGAATCAAACAGAAAGTAGGAATAAATAAATTTCTGTTTTTGAGCGGTTATTCTCAAATGCTTATTACCAAATCCCAATTCTTTCTTGCCGAAAACATCGACGGACAACTGACAACTAACAACTGACAACTGACAGATAATAACTAACATGGCAGCAATCAGACCTGACGAAATTAGCAGCATTATTCGCCAGCAAATTGAGCAGTACGACCAAGACGTAAAAGTCTCTAACGTCGGTACTGTTCTGCAAGTAGGCGACGGCATTGCCCGGATTTATGGCTTGGATAAAGCTATGTCTGGGGAATTGCTAGAATTTGCCGACGGCACCGTGGGCATTGCACTGAACTTGGAAGAAGATAACGTCGGCGCAGTGCTGATGGGCCAAGGCCTCGGCATTCAAGAAGGTTCGGCAGTTACTGCTACTGGCAGAATTGCTGAAGTCCCCGTGGGTGAAGCAATGTTGGGACGGGTAGTTGATGCTTTGGCCCGTCCGATTGACGGCAAAGGAGAAATTAAAACTACTGAATCTCGCTTGATTGAATCTCCGGCACCGGGGATTGTTTCTCGCCGTTCTGTTTACGAACCCATGCAAACAGGAATTACCGCTATTGATGCGATGATTCCGGTGGGAAGAGGACAGCGGGAACTGATTATCGGTGACAGACAAACCGGTAAAACTGCGATCGCGATCGACACGATTATTAACCAAAAATCGGAAAACGTGATCTGCGTTTACGTGGCGATCGGTCAAAAAGCTTCTACAGTAGCTAACATCGTCAACGTCCTGCAAGAAAAGGGCGCGCTGGACTACACGATCGTAGTAGCAGCCAACGCTAGCGACCCCGCAACCCTGCAATACTTGGCTCCCTACACAGGTGCTAGCTTAGCCGAGTATTTCATGTATAAAGGCAAGCACACTTTGGTCATTTACGATGACCTTTCCAAACAAGCACAAGCTTACCGCCAAATGTCGTTGTTGCTGCGCCGTCCTCCCGGTCGCGAAGCTTATCCCGGAGACGTGTTTTACCTGCACTCTCGCTTGCTAGAACGCGCTGCTAAATTGAGCGACGATTTGGGCGAAGGCAGCATGACTGCTTTGCCAATTATCGAAACCCAAGCTGGTGACGTTTCTGCTTACATTCCGACAAACGTAATTTCGATTACCGACGGTCAAATCTTCCTTTCTTCTGACTTGTTTAACGCTGGTTTGCGTCCCGCAGTAAACCCCGGTATTTCGGTATCGCGGGTAGGTTCGGCGGCTCAAACTAAGGCTATGAAAAAAGTAGCCGGTAAGGTGAAATTGGAATTGGCGCAGTTTGAAGAACTGGCAGCATTTTCTCAGTTTGCTTCTGACTTGGATAAAGCTACTCAGAATCAATTGTCGCGCGGTCAGCGCTTGCGGGAACTGTTGAAACAGCCCCAAAGTTCGCCTCTGCCGATGAACGAACAAGTGGCTGTAATCTATGCCGGTATTAACGGCTATATGGATGACATCCCGGTGGAAAAAGTCAGCAAGTTTACTGTTGGTTTGCGCGACTATTTGCGGACTAGCAAGCCGAAGTACGGCGAAATTGTTCAAGGCGGAAAGGCCTTGACTGATGAAGCTGAGAAGCTGCTGAAAGAAGGCATCACAGAATACAAGCAAACTTTCTTGGTTTCTGCGTAAATCGAGTTGGAATTTTGAACCGCAGATGAACGCGGATAAACGCAGATTATCGGAAGTTCATCTGCGTTTATCTGCGTTTATTCGCGGTTTTAATTAAAAAGATGCGGGCTAGGGACTAAGGAGAAAATTATGGCAAATCTGAAAACTATTCGCGATCGCATTAAGTCGGTCAAGAACACTAAAAAGATTACAGAAGCGATGCGTTTGGTGGCCGCTGCTAAGGTGCGCCGCGCTCAAGAACAGGTGACTGCTACTCGACCTTTTGCCGATCGACTCGCAGAGGTATTGTACGGTTTGGCGGAACGCTTGCAGTTTGAAAATTTGGATTTGCCGCTGCTGAAAAAACGCGAAGTGCGATCGGTGGGACTTTTGGTAGTTTCGGGCGATCGGGGTTTGTGCGGCGGCTACAACAGCAACATCATCAAATACGCCGAAAATCGCGCTAAGGAAATCAAAGCTGAAGGCTTAGACTACAAATACGTGTTGGTAGGACGCAAAGCTACTCAGTATTTCCAGCGCCGCGAACAGCCGATCGATGCTACTTACGCTAACTTGGAACAAATTCCCACAGCATCGGAAGCGGCACAAATTGCTGACGAATTGCTTTCTTTGTTCCTGTCGGGAACTGTGGACAGAGTTGAGCTAGTTTACACCAAGTTTGTGTCACTAATTAGTTCGCGTCCGGTAATTCAAACTTTGCTGCCCCTCGACCCCCAAGGTTTGGAAACTCCTGATGATGAAATCTTCCGCTTGACATCGCAAGGCGGACAGTTTCAAGTATCGCGCGAAAAGGTTGCTGCACCTACTAGGAAGAGTTTGCCCCGCGACATGATTTTCGAGCAAGATCCGGCGCAAATTCTGGAGGCTCTTTTGCCCTTGTATTTGAACAACCAATTGCTGCGGGCTTTGCAAGAGTCTGCTGCTAGCGAGTTGGCGGCGCGGATGACGGCGATGAACAATGCTAGTGAGAATGCTAGCGATTTGATCCGTAGTTTGACGCTGACTTATAACAAGGCGCGGCAAGCAGCAATTACTCAGGAAATTCTGGAAGTTTCCGGCGGTGCTGAGGCTTTGAAGGGTTAGGTTAGGGTTGACAATTTGTTGATTTTATGCTAGGCGTCTGGGCGAACTCAGGCGCTTTTTTTAGTGAAAATACAAAAAAAATTCGACGATCTAAACTTACCTCGATCTATCTTACATTCCGCACCGAGACTGTCAATCGATTTTAGATTTTAGATTTTAGATTTTAGATTGACCCCACGGATAAATGCTCTTTCTTGAGGATTTTCGATTTTCGATTTGGGATTGATTCCACGGATACATCACGTGGCGGGTACCCTCAAGAAATTCTTGGTCACAATCGGTTTTTTCGGGAGTTGGAGCGAAAATTAAGTTTTTTTTTATACAAAGGTACCCCTCGCTTGTGGCAACGATCGGCAGTTTCAAGCGGTCGAATAACCAAAATTCGTAGTGTGCCTGTTGGGGGTGGGGAATCTGAGATGTATGGTGGCAATAATTTACCTGTTCATTAGTTGAGAAATATGGATGGTAAGATCGGGAAAAGCAAGGGGTTCAATGGTGCCAGTTCGGAAAGTATTTCGCTGCTGGTAAAAATCGCCTTCCGGGAAGCGAAACACAATTAATTGTCGATCGCGCAGGTTAACAACCCAATATTCTTGAATTCCGGCTGCTGCATAAATCTTGCTTTTTTCCTCTAAGTCTTTACTCAAACTGGAATCAGCATATTCAATCAGCCAAAAAATGTTTTCTGGATATGGGTGATGTTCCAGGTAGATATCGTTGAGAGGTTGAACGACGGCAATATCGGGTTCTGGTTCTGAGTTATTTGGCAGAGTAATCGGTCTGGCTTCGCGAATTTGGGCTCTCGTAGATAATGCGACTCGCAATCGGTTGGCAAATCGATCGCTAAAATAAGTATGCGCCGTTCCTTCGGGTACCATTTCGACTATTATTCCATTTAGTAATTCAACTTTGCGATCGTTTAAAATGCCGGCTTCGATCATTTTATGGTAGTGATCTATTGTCCATTTTGCTGTAGTTAATGTCATCGCGATCGCTCCTTGCTTATATCTCATATCATGTCCGATCGATTAACCATAATATCCCGGTCGGGGCGGGTTTTTGAGATGGTCAATTATTCGCAGGTATTGTTGGTGAACCCGCCCCTACAAAAATCGCGGTTCCTCGACCGGACATGATATCACTATGACTTTTTGCTGAATTAACTTATTTTAGGCGATATACTCATGTTCTATCGGATTTTTTACGTTCGTCTAACCACCGCTGAAATGACTTCTGACTTTCTCCAGATGGTTTACCCAGAATAATATTTTTGATGCTAATGTCTTCGTCAATATCCGGCCAGTGGATTCCATCATTTCCACCAATAAATCGCCAATTATTGCGTTCGTTTGGTGTGCTGTGCAATAGCCGAGGATACCAAGCTAAAGGAACAGAAATAGTACGACCATCGGATAGATCGACTGTTAGCGCGTCGTCTGTAACAACTACGTTTTGTGCTTGGGGGATTTCTAGCAACTCAACCATTAAAGAAGTCATTCCAACCTGCTAATAACTGCTGTTGATGTTCTTCAACAAGTTTCTGAATGCCATTGATTTCTGTACGATTGAAGCCTTTATTATTTTGAAGGCGAACTGGACTAAGCCAAAACTTAGCTTCTTCTCGATCGCGCTCAACGTGAACGTGCGGTGGTTCATCCCGATCGCCCGCCTAGCAAAAGAAACGGTATGGGCCGACTCGGAGTAACGTAGGCATTCAGACTTATCGATCGCAAAGTTACTTCTGTATTTTAACCGATGCGCGATCTTTCATCACCAGTGTTAAAGGCCCGAATGCAGTATTTTCGTAAAAAAACCGGTTTCTGCATAAGTCCTATTATTTATAAAGTTGTAACAATTGACCGCAATGTACTAACAAAGCCAAACTCAAGATTTTTTGCAGAAACCGGGTTTATGAGCGTAAATCATAGCTAAATGACTTAAATTAACGCTCTGTAGCGTTTTTCGCGGAAAACGGCATTTATTGCACTCTTGCATTAGTATGCACTAAGGCATATTATTAAAATAATGCACCTGTATGCAGAAAGCTGGTTTTTAGGCAAACTACATAAAAATGTCACAATGTATATGTTGTAAAGCCTTGAGCCTGTATGGATGAAAACAAGACTGTGGCTATTAGAGTAGAAATGCCGCCGGAATTGCGGAACCGATTTAAGTCGGCTGTTGCTAGGGACGGTAAAAATATGAGGGATGTTTTGCTGGAATTTATGGAGCAATATGTCATGAAGGCTGAGCAACCAAAAATAGAAGCAAGTCAAAACCAAAACAACACATAGCTGCTGTGTGCAGTGGTGGAGCGATCGCATACAGGGCAAGACATTTAGTTTTTAAACTGTAAGGGAAGTCAGAAGTGAGGAGCGATCGCGTACCGAATCCAAAGCCAGAAAACGTACACAATGTTACAGATCCCGAACTCTGTGAAAAGATGGGCGAAAAATACCACTGGCGGTTAAAAGAAATCCGAGTGACTCGTAACACCCCCCCTGATGTGGCTTGCGTGTTTGACGGGGAACAAACCTCGTTTCAGGATATGTGGCAAGATTACCAAGATTAAAGGAAAGGGAGGAAAAATGACTAAAAAAATCTGGATTGTCTACAAAACCGAAAGCATGAGTGCTCCCGGCTGGGAAGAACGTCAGCTTATGCCCAGGGGCAGTCTCACTAATATACTTTGGGAAAATTGGACTTGGGAAGAAAACCCAGAAATTCCTCAAGTAGGGGACAAAACCCGCGATTATGAAAATCTATCGGACCCCGGTAATGGAGTCACCCACGGGAAAGATGGAGATTGGGTAGTTACTCGCGTTCAGCAGTTTTTTGCTTCGGATACTGAGGAGCGAATTGTGGTGTGTTACTGTTCTTACCAACCTGTTAAATCTGATTGGGAAGCGCTACAACGGGGTGAGTCTGTCAATCAGATGTTAGCAACTGTCGAGTAATATTGACTGGATAATTAGTTCGTAAAAGCGATCGACTATTCATGCACAATCTCATACAAATCTTCGATCGACACATCAAAAGTCCTCGCCAACTTGTGCAAGGCCCTGACATCAACTGTTGCTAATCAGGGCGATCGGGCATAGGTTCTCAGCTTGCTGTAGACTACGCCCGATCGCTCTGAAACCTGTTTGATTGTCCAGCCTTTCTCAGCAGCCAACTCTCGAACCCTCAATCTAATTAAAGCCATTGACAAAAAACTAGATTTAGTCTGAGATAAAATTTTATCGTAAAAAGCGATCGCTCACTCTTGCACAATTTCCACCAAGTCTTCAATCATTACATCAAAGGTGCGAGCCTATTTATGTATTGAAATAAAGTCAATGGTTGACACTCCCGGACAGCGGGCGTAGTGTCTGACGGTGCTGTAAATTACTCCCGATCGTTCTGAAACTTCTTTCAGCGTCCAGCCTTTCTCGCTAGCTAGTTCTCTGACTTTTAACCTGACTAAACCCATACTTGACAAATGATGGTGTACCATCATCAGATAGTTTTATCCCAAAAAGCGATCGACTACTCTTTGACGACCTCAACCAAATCTTCCACCATCACGTCAAAAGTACGTGCCAACTTGAGCAGACAAGTAAAATCAACCATTGCCATTCCCGGAGAACGTGAATAGGTGCTGAGTGTGCTGTAAATGACTCCCGATCGCTCAGAAACCTCTTTGATCGTCGGGCCTTTCTCAGCAGCAAATTCTTTAACCCGCAATCTAATTAAACCCATTGACAAAAAACTAGATTTACTCTGGGATAAAATTTTATCGTAAAAAGCGATCGACTATTCCTGCACAATCTCATACAAATCTTCGATCGACAAATCAAAAGTCCTAGCCAACTTGTGCAAGGCTGTCACGTCAACTGTTGCTAATCCAGGCGATCGGGCATAGGTTCTGAGCGTGCTGTAGACGACGCCCGATCGCTCTGAAACTTCTTTTAGAGTCCAGCCTTTCTCTGCCGCAAATTCTCGAACCCGCAACTTAATTAATCCCATAACCTCTTGACTTTTGACTAATATAAGTCATAAACTTGTAATGTAAAAAGCAATCGCCCCTAGGCATGGAAAACTGAAGGACGATCGCCTATCAAAGTTCAAATCCCATCAAGTGGGATGTATCAACCATTTAAAATTCCCATCAAGTGGGATGTATCAACCATGTTAGCAAGCTTTCGACCAAAATCAACCCCCAGACACAGATTGAGCCGGTTTGTGACGAAAGAGGCGATCGCGCGGCTGCTGAAAATCAAGGTAGAACAAATATATCGCTTCGAGTGCTGGGCGCATATCCTGTACGTGCACGCCAAAGGCATGAGTCGGTTTGTCAGTTATGCCGACTTTCCGCCAGTTTTGGGAGTGGAATCGCCCTCTGGTTTAGATTTTGGTTATTGGAAGCGCCGGATAGCGAGTCAGAAACAGAGACACGCGCCGGATTTTTGGGTCGATTTCTATGCGGATAGATTTCACAAAGCTGTTTGTGTTTCTGAATTGTTGGAGTGGGGGGAATTGGTGGGGGTGATTAAATTGATGTTGGGGGCGATCGGGCTGGAGTCGCTGCGAAAGGTTTACGCACAAGAGAAATCTCTGCTGGAACATTTCTAAATTATTCCTAGACGCAGGCGTGGTTAGAAACCGGGTTTTTTGACGAGAATACTGCATTTGAGCCTTTAACTAAAGTGAAAAACCCGGTTTCTTTGGTGTGGGTAAGTCCTGTAAATTTTTGTCCCCCCGTTGTTAAGCGGGGCTGGGTATGTAATCTCTGCCGCAAACATTCAAAAAATTGGTACAAGCTCGACCGCAACAGTTATAATTTCTCCATGCGCTTCCCCCTCTATCTGAGTTAAGCCCATGAGTAACCTTTCAAACATCCCAGGCGGAGGCGATTTACCCGATCGCTACAGGAATGTGGGAGAACAAATCCAAGCATTCTTCGATTTTGCAGAAAACAATCCCGATCGGGCTGTTCCTTTTTTCGTCAACATCTGGCAAACTCAAGCATCACTAACCACGCGGGCTTTAGCGCTACAAGGCTTAGGCGTGGCTGCAAAACACTATCACGTTAAAGAGGCTTTAGCAGACTGGGATGTGCTTAGAGATATCGCGAAGGAAGTGAAGGGGAAGGGGGAAGTTAGCAACGATTTGACTCGGTGGGCGGCGGCTTCGGCGTTGGAGGCGATCGGATATTCTCAGCAGAGTTTACAACATTTAGAAGGGGGCGGTTTCACTGAACCTCTCGATCGCATTCGTAGGGAAATTCGCGATCGTAAGCTGGTGGAAATTAACAGAATTCAGCGCCTAAACACCAGAGGGGAAACAACGGCAGAATATGATAGAAACCGAGAATTTTGGCTGTACGGGCCGGTTGAGGAGTTATTCGCTGGTAATGATAGCTCTTGGAATTATCAGGAGTTAGTAGGAGATGTCGTTCACGATTTACACGGGCGAGGGGTGTATTTGGGATTGAGATCGTCCAATAGAATTGTACATGAGGCGGCGCTACGTGAAGCAGAGCAAATTTTTAAAGAATCTGCTGAGATTGAGGAATTTATCTATGGGCTTTTGGAAGAGTTTTTGCATAACTCCAACCATGAAGTGAGTTTGAGAATAACTGCGGCTAAAATCATTCATACAGCAACGGATTTAAGCAAAAAGCTAAAAACCTTGAGCAAGTTGCTGAGCCAAGAAAAAGATACCAAATTGCTGGAAGTTGTGCTGCACCATGCTCAGTCACTTTTTATGGAATCTGTTGATAATCAGAAATTTATCTATGGGTATTTAGAGCAATTTTTGATCGATCGCACCCAGGAAGTGACTTTGAGAATAATGGCGATAGAGATTATCACCAAAGCAAGCGGCTTAAAGAAAGTAGAGACGTTGAGTAAACTGCTGCTAGAAGATATACCGTTGCAGAATGTGGCTCTGCGTCAGATCAGATTGATATTTAAAGAATCTTCTCAAATAGAAGAATTGCTGTTCGAGACTTTGGATCAGTTCTTGAATTATAACTATGAAGTATCTTTGAAGATTGACGCGGCGGAACTCGTTTATACAGCAAGAAATTTAAACAAAAAACTGACCACTTTGAGCAAGCTGCTGTTGGAAGATACAGAGTTGCGGAATCTAGCGGTGAGGTTGTTGACTCCATACAAGCAGGAGTTAGCTAGAGTAAATGCTGATGCTCATACCGTGTTAGATGCTTTGGTTTTTAATTACACTTTGAAAACTTGGCAAAAGCCTGAACTACAAGAATCAAAGATTTCACAACTAGAAACTTATCTTTCATCAGCAAGTCAGTATCAAAGAGAAATTTCACCAATCACTTACAGGCCTACAAATCCCAATAATAAGTATAACCCTGAAGCGGAAGTAAAGTATAGAAAATCAGTAGTATGGGCAGAATATTTGCAATGGATGCAGGAGAGTGCTACTGAAGATAATGAAAAATTAGATAATCCTTTAAGAAGGGAAATCAAGAAATTAGTTTATAAAGACTTGACTATTTCGCAACTAGAAACTAATCTTTCATCAGCTATTCAGTATCAAAGGGAAATTTCAGGAATATTTACAAGTGCTATAGATGCTGCTGAATTACTAGGGGAAAAATATGGGAAATCAGGATCATTGGTGACAGGATATTTGCAAAGTAAACATGAGGATGCCATACAAGCTACTGATAAAAAATCTACTCATCCTTTAAGAGAGCAAATCAAGGAATTAGTTCATATTCAAAACTCAATCAAAAAATACCAATCTTTCTTAAAAAGAATACCATATCGGATTAAGTCGATAGACTCTAATTTGTATCGTAAAATAAAGAATTTTTCGGGCTTTGCCTCGTTAGAACATCCTAAAAAAATTGATACATATAATGATTGCCTTCAGACTTTTGATGAATTAGATTCTCTTCGTCATCAGGTGTTCTATGAATCATTGGACAAGAGAAGTGAAGTATGGTCGCAGCAATCCGAACAGAATTCTGGATTGGATGAATTACTTAACAATGGTTGTTTAGTAATTATTGCATTAATATTTATGTTGTTGATTCTTAAAGATATACTAATAATATTATTTATCGTGATAGGCTTGATAGTGCTTGGTTACAGATTTTTGATATCACATCTGAATAATAAAGAGAAGTTGATAGAAGCTTTATTAGACGATTTGCTTGAGCTGCCGCGCTGGTGGCAAAAGTAGTGTAAGCATTTTTCTCATGCAGGGATATTGTCTGCATCACGGGAATCTGTATTTTTTATATCACCAGAAACTCAGGAGAGCAGACGATAGCATTTTTAGGTAAATAAGTTATGCTCAAATCCTGTATTATCAAGCTTTCATAGTTAAGATTCGTGCCTCATTTTTTGGAGAAAGGCTATAGCAAGTTATCTAAACGATGGTAATTAGAAATGACAATTCATAAATTCCCCCTACTATTAGAAATTCACTCTCATAAATCTTTGCAGGATAGCACTTACCAACGTACTATCCGTCGAGAGCTACTACAAACTCAGGATCATACACTGCGCTCAATCCGCCGCCTCGGTACTAACCTAACAATTTCCATCCGCTACATCTATGACCTCACTCAATCCCCCAAACTCAAAACATACCTCCTAATCAATCAACCACACAATACCCAAACGGAAGAAAATTCCCAAGAAATCCTTAGCCTCCTCACCAAAGGCAAATTAAGCGAATTCTTCACCCTCACCCCTCAACCCAACCTTACCATCTGCCAAAACTTAGAATGGGTGCAAATTATTGGTGAAATACTAAAACATGAGGAATTAATCGAACCCCAAAATTACTACATCCCTCACTTCTTCGAGGCAAATCAAACCAATGATATGTCAGCAGTCTGCGATGTCATCCAGCGCGCCGACAGCAAACTAATTTTAGAAATCACCCTCCAAACCTATGATAACCCCAATCAAAAATCCTGGGTAAATGCCATCAACCAAATGCTCGCTCAATTGGAAAAAGTCAACGCCAGCGGCACTAAAGACAACCTTCTATCTGTGACATTAGCACTCTATCAAAAATACCAACAATTATATCCCAGCAGTGACTTATTCCAATATAGTATCAAAGCCTTAGCAGAAAATTGGAGCGATGCTTCTGTCGTCCTCAGTACCCTCATCGAGCACGCCACCAAAGAAACCCCTCACGGTAAACAATGCCGAATTGTCAAAGTCAACAAAAGCAACCCCGCATTTTCCGAAAGCTTGGAAGCCACAAAAAACGTAGATATTTCCAGTGCTATTGAATGGGAAGGTTGGCATAAAAACAACAGTGAACGGTCAATTGTAAATGCAATTCAGCCACAAAAAAAAGGATTAGGAAAATTTGGCAATTCTGTCAGTCTTCCCGAAAAACCATCATTCAACCATCAAAGTCAACCACCCATAATAGGTGGTGTCAACTCAGAGCCAAATCCAAAACTACCGCAACTATATAATGCTGTTTCAGATGGTTCTCGTTTAGCAAAGTTGTCCTCAACTCCGCCCCCATCTCGAATAGTTGATTTAAAACCATTGCATCGACTGGCGACTGCTCAAGAAATTAGCGGTTTTTTCCGCATAGCTGTTACCCAAGAAATCTCTATTGAAAGTATAACTGAAAAGTCCTTGCCCGTTGCTAATCCTGAAGACTTATTCAATTATTACAAAAGTCTACTGGAACAAGATTCGGATACTTACCGAGATTGCTACATTGTAGGTATTAATGACGAAGGAAATCCCGTAATATCAAGCTGGGCAGAAACTCCTCATCGCTTAGTCGCTGGCGTACCAGGTGCCGGTAAAACTAACTTTCTGAATTGGGTAATTTTCCAGTTTCTCTATGCTAATCCCACAGGGAAAATTTATATTGCCGATTTTGCTGGAGTTGACTTTAACTTTTTAGTGAAGCACTTCAAAGATAATGTTGAAATTATTACAACGGTAGAAGAATGTCAAAAATTAGTTGAAAAAATTCATACTGAGGAGTATCAAAGACGTATCGAGTTACTGAAAGAAGCTGAAGTCCAGAATATTAAACAGTTAAGAGAAGAGGGGGTTGAGATTCAGCGCACGCTTTGGATTATTGATGAAGCAGCAGACATAGCACTTGCGCCCAGTAAATTAAAAGAAACGATTCAAACGAGATTAATTGAGTATGCGCGTAAGGGGCGTAAATGTGGTCTTCACGTTATTTACTGCACTCAAAAACCATCAACTGCCATTATTACACCACAGGTGCTTGAATCCTGCGAAGAAAAAGTCGTTTTCCGAGTAAGTTTAGCGGCAAGTGAAGCTATTATAGAAACTAGCCAAGCTGCTAAAATCTCAAAGGAATCTCGCGGCAGGGCTGTTTTAATGCTAGTTGGAGGTGATGATAATGATTTTGTAAATACTCCCTATATTCAAGTTCCCGTGGGCAAGAAAGTCCTAGTAGAAGATACGCTATGGCGTTATCTAGCTACTAAATCGTAAAAGGTTTTTATCTATAGATGGAGGTATCTAAATGAGTCTCAAAGCTGAAATTGAAGAATTCCAATCCATGATTAACAGAATAGTTGAGTCTCTGGAAGAGGTCAGTAGCTCATCAGCAACTATTCCTGAGACAGCAGTCGAGGAATTAAGCAACAAATTATCAAGTTTAACGGAGGGCACTGAGGAGGTATCTAGCGAACTCCGAACAGCTATAGAAATGCTTGAAGGAATAAAATCCCGTTGGGGTTAAGGAGTAAAATATGGGGTCACTCAGAGACGACATCGAACAATGGCGGAGTAAAGTCTCCCAACTACGAGAAGGGATGGAGGAAGTTCATGCTTGCGCCGATAGACTTTCTGAGTGTCCTGCTTCTGAGTTAGATTGGCAGTTTTCCACGCTGCTAGAAATGTGCGAGGAATGCTTTAGTCAAGTTGAACATTTAAGAGAGGAATTAGAAGAGATACAAAGTCGGTGGGGTGTTGGCACGATTGGGAATCAAAAATTTTTGGCTTCAATCATTTCTCCAACAACTAAATTGGCAAATACGGCTGTTAATGATGCCCCTATTCAAGATGCGATCGCCAAAAGCGAGATTTTTTTGACAACGGCTATTGCATCAGGCGTACCCACATGGTTAGCCCTCGAACTCGCTAACATTCCGGGTGACTCTTGGATTTTATACGAAAATCCGAACGCAACAGAAAGACTCACTGATTTAACCCAAAATCCCGCGAGTGACTATTATCAAAAAAAACCGAGTAAACAATTACAAGGCGATCAAGGGGAATTAGTCTTATTAAAAATGCTGTTAGACTCTGATGATATAGAGAATCTTCACTCAGGTTTGCAAATTAAACCTACATTTTACTTTCAAAATGGCAAAGACTACTGTAAACCAGATTTTTATTTAACATCTCACCGTTTAATTTGTGATGCCAAAGCTTATAAACCTAGTTCGATTAGCTCTATTAAGACAGCATCTAAGAAATATGTTAACTATCTTCGGGAAAATGGAGGAGGTGAAGTCAGATTTTATGTACCTAGAGATACTTATATCAAATGTCAGCACAGACTCAATCGACTTCAATCTCAAGAAAACGGGGTTAATGTTACCATCCATCCTATGACCAGTGATTATGAACATATACTTTGGAAAAAAGAATTAATTTATACTTATCTTAAGTCTTTGCTAAAAATCCAAGTAACTCCTTGAGCAGAGAATATGTGGAGTAGATAAATTATGACTCAATCTCCTGCGACAATATCGATCGATCGCATCCTCGAACAAAATGCCCAATCTGTACTGATTTGGGTAAACAACATATTTTCAGGTAAAACCGCCCAACCACAAGACTTTAACTGGCTATTATTAGCCGATGTTTGCTCTGAATCGGCTCGAAAAAGTCCAAATGGTGTAGGTTTGCCCGATCGCACATGGGCAGAAGTAGCAACCGCAATTTACGATCGGCTAGCCAATGATGCCGATCGCAAAAAACCAGGTAGCGGCGAGTCTTTTACGATTTCCTCAATGATGCTGCGGGCTGGGGCGATAGAAAAACACGGAGTAATTTCCGGTCATCCTGTTCTCGATGTTAACTTAATTCTACAATGGTTTTGGAACAACATCAAAGAGTCGTGCGAAGATGTGGAAAAAAAAGCAGCTGATTGGAAAACGCTACCCATTGCAGAAATTCGCGAGTTAAGACAACTTAAAAATCGATTGAAAGTGATCGCAGCACTCGCTGACAGCGATCAATATGTTTTAGATGAAAATCTCAACAGTTGGCTTTCCCTGCGGGAGAAACTACCGTAAAAGTGCGGGTACTCATCACGCAACAACTTCTCACCGTATCAGCCATAATAGTAACAAGTGAGTTTGGTAAAAGCGAGGAAATAACTATGGTCACTGCTAGTGCTGTACAAGATAATTTTACTTTAGAAGAGTTCATCACCGAGCCGCCCGACAACATGGAATTGGTAGACGGCAAACTTGTGGAGAAAAATGGCATGACACTAAAGACGGGTAAAATTCAGTCAAGGCTAAGTCGTTACTGGGGAGATTACAAAGATTCCAGCGGACAAGGGGGAGAAGTCTATGTCGAAGCTACTTGCCGCACCAACCAACAAATTCGCCGCCCCGATGTCGCCTATCTCACACTTGAATTAGTTGCACAATTTGGCAATCTTGCCACTTTACCCCAATGTTTCCCTTTAATTGCCGAAATAGTTTCACCCACCGATATCGCCGAAGATGTCTTTCTCAAAGCACAGGAATATTTAGAATCTAGCTGTCAGGAAGTCTGGTTAGTTTTTCCCGAAAGTCATTTAGTATTCGTGATGACTCAAAATCAAATATTGACATTTAGATCCGGCGATACCGCCAGCACCCAACAAATCCTGATCGGTTTTAGCATCGAAGTCGATCGATTGCTAGCTTAAACTAAATTCTACAACCTTTCATTTAGCAGCACGCGATACAAAACTCTCCTCTACCCGTTGCACCAGTTCTGAAATCAAATTGCTACAATAAGTTTAAGACTCCTCAGTCCGCCTTCGCGGACTTCGTTTGTAGATCATCGGAATTCTATTCGGTGGTATTGAATTAATATCCCACCCTTATCGGAGCAAACCGCCATGTCAGACGACTTTTCCTTAGACGAGCTTTTAAATAGAAGTTACTACGCCTTCAAAGAGGCAGAAAACCAAGTGGGACAGTGCAATGTTTTAGTCATCGGCAAAACCGGCGTCGGCAAAAGTACCCTGATAAATTCCGTTTTTCGCCAACGCTTAGCAGAAACCGGAGTCGGCCGCCCCATCACTCAAGGCATTCGCCAATATACCAAACCGAATTGCCCAATAACAGTCTACGATACTCCCGGACTCGAACTCAACGCCGAACAAATTAAAGTTATTCAATTAAACGTTGCAAAACTAATTGAAGACCAAAGACTCCTCCACCCAAAAGACCACATTCACGTCATCTGGTACTGCATCAATCACAGCGCCAATAGAATAGAATCTGTCGAGGAAAGCTGGCTAAAAGAAATGGAAGTCAAAGAGGTACCAGTTCTTTTAGTGCTGACTCAGACGACATCTAAAAAGCCGAGCGAGTTTTTCAAGCAACTGGAACACATGAATTTGCCAGTCAGTCAAATCATCCCTGTGATGGCTGAGCCGGAAGAAATAGATGAGGATTATACAGTAAAATCTCACGGTTTAGATAAGTTGGTAGATGCAACTTTTCAACTGCTGCCGGAAGTAGCTAAAAAAGCTTTTGTTAAAGAACAAATTGCCAATATTGCGCTCAAATCCGATATGGCATTTAAGTATCTAAGTGCTTATGTTGCAGGTTCTGCAATTGTCGGTGCGACTCCTGTACCGTTTGCTGATGCGCCGATTTTGATGACGATGCAAACGGCAATGATTGCTAATATTACTGTGATTTTTGGAATGCCCTTTGATAAGGGCTTTATTTCGGCGATGCTGTCTGCTATTAGCGGCACAGGCGGAGTTACTGCTGTGGGCAGAAGTATTGTTACTAATTTGATTAAAATGATTCCGGGTGCGGGTACTGTTGTCGGCGGTGCTATCTCCGCTGCAACCGCAGCAACTCTCACGCTTGCTCTCGGTTTGGCTTACATTGAAGTGCTTAAAGCTTATATGAAAGCTCAAGTTAATGGGGAACAACTTTCTTTGCAGCAGTTGACAAAAATGTTTGTGGATTTTTATAAGGATTATGCTAGTTCTGGGCGTAAAACTTTAAAGGATGAGCAACAGAATCAACCTAAACCTCCCAATAAAATTGATATTGAGTAGATGGGAATGGGGCAGAGGGAAGGGGGCATAGGGCATAAATTATTTGTTAATTCCCATTCCAAATTACCCATTACCAATCCCGAATTACCAAAAATTGCTACAATATCAGTGAATTCTGCAAAAGGGAGTAAATGGCGATGGTAATGGTAGCCGTTTTATCAGACAATGTTTCTCTAGAAGAATTTATAGCCTGTCCCGCCGATGATATGGAATGGGTGGACGGGCAAATCTCGGAGAAAAATGGCATGACAGTAAAACACAGTCGAATCCAATCTCGACTAGATTATTCTTGGAGAAGTTACAAGATATCTAGCGGACAAGGTGGCGAAGTCTATACAGAAGTTCCTTGTCGTACTGACAGGCGAGTGCGCCGCCCTGATGTAGCTTATCTGACTGCTGAACTTGTTGCTGAATATGGCGATGTTCCTACTTTGCCTCAAAGTCCGCCGTTAATTGCTGAAATAGTTTCTCCTACTGATATTGCGGAAGATATATTTTTGAAAGCACAAGAGTATTTAGATTCTGGTTGTCTGGAAGTTTGGATTGTTTTTCCCGAAAGTCGCTGGATAATGATTGTGACTCAAACTCAAAAGTTAACCTTTAACCAGGGTTCTACCGTCAGCACTCAGTTAGTGCTGGCGGGTTTTAGTGTTGCTGTTGAGGAGTTGTTGGCTTGAAGGCAAAAATTAGTTACGTAATTACTGCTTTCTGGCAGAGTTCGCCCGCGATCCTCGTGATAATTTGTGAAAAAGTCCTTGACAAAATGCCGTAGCTTGCGGGGCGCGACGCCATCGCTCGCCCCAAGCAATTAATAAAAAATTTGGCATTGCTGATTCATGGTATAAATCAACTTGTCTCGCAAGTTACAAAGTGAGCATCTCATATTTGTAAAAATACTTCTTCTAGCTCCTTCCTTCTGACCAATAATTTCTTGATAGTACAAGCCCCCGGATTTATCCGTGGAATCAATCGAAAATCGAAAATCGAAAATCCTAAAGCCCCCGCATTTATCCGTGGGGTCGCCTCTAAAATCTAAAATCTAAAATCTAAAATCGATTGACTCTTTCCTTCTGCCTCCTGCCTCAAAACTCCTGCCTCAAAACTCCAATTTCTAGCTGGGCTGCTTTCATTGAGATGCTGCCGTTACAAAACTCACCCTACTTGGTCTATAGCCATCCCGAAATCTTGAATTCCTACCTGTATCCAGCAACGCCCTAAATTATGTACTCATGCCAAAGATGCGACTTTTTCGACTTTACGATCGCACTTTTGGGATTGAAAGAGACAGTAGTCCCAAGCCATGATAGAGATAGGGAAAGTCAACCCACGATATCTAGTTTGTCAAGATATCGTAAATCGGCCTTGCTAAATTGGGTATGAAATTTGTAGGCTCAATCCCCCCGTAGTTGCCTCACCGCTGACGGGGTAAGCACTTAGAATTACCCCTACACGCAAAATTATACTTTGATTCCGCAGCGCTTGATTTTGTTCGAGTCCCATCCAATCAGATCGCGTGAGGTGGTGCGGTTTTGCTGTATACTATTGGCCCTATCTAAAATGTTTGAATTCCCTGAGGGAAATTGCCCGATTTCTTATTCCCCATTTACCTATCCCTCACTATGAAAACAATATTTGACGCTTTTATCTCTTACGGACGCGCAGATAGTCTAGGTTTCGGCAGAAAGTTATACGATCGCCTGCGAGAAGAAGGGTTGAATATTTGGTTCGACCAAAACGATATTCCCCTGGGAGTCGATTTCCAAAATCAAATTGACGACGGCATCGAGAAAGCGGAGAACTTCTTATTTATCATCGCACCGCATTCGATCAACTCGCCTTATTGCGCCAAGGAAATTGAACTGGCGATAAGGCGCAACAAACGGATAATTCCCTTACTGCACGTCGAAGAGATCGATCGACACCTGTGGCAGCAGAGAAAACCCCAGGGAACCGACGAGGAGTGGGAAGCCTACAAAGCCAAAGGATTGCATTCGCATTTTAACAATATGCACCCGGCGATCCGCAAAATCAACTGGGTGTATTTTCGCGAGGGAATTGATGACTTCGATAAATCTTTCACCGGCTTACTTGAATTATTAAACCGCCACGCCGATTATGTAGAAAAGCATACGCAATTGTTAGTCAAAGCCTTAGACTGGGAACGGCAGCAAAAACAAAATAGATGGCTGTTAGTTGGCGACGAGAAAAAGCAAGCAGAAGCTTGGTTAAAAATTCATTTTAACTCGGAACAGCCGCCTTGCTTTCCGACGGATTTGCATTGCGAATACATTACTGAAAGCATCAAGAATGGCAATAACTTGATGACTCAGGTGTTTATCTCTTATTCCGAACGCGATCGCGAAACAATGGAGAAAATTCGCAACAGTCTGAGGCGAGAAAGTTTGACCGTTTGGACGAATACAACCGATGTTCAAACCGGAGAAGATTTTCAGAGTGCGATCGATCGCGGCATCGAACAAACCGATAATTTAGTCTATCTGGTATCGCCGGACTCTGTACAATCCGAGTTTGTTCGGAAAGAATTAGAGTATGCAGTATCACTCCACAAGCGACTTATCCCCATTTTAGTTCGAGAAACGCTACCCGAATCGATTCCCAAGGCATTGCAGGGCGTGCAGTATATCGACCTCACCGACAACGTAGCAGAAGGGGATTATGTACTCGATGAAAGCCAATTGCTGAAGATTATACATCAGGATGAAGTTTACTATAACGAGCATAAAGTGTTCCTAACTCAAGCCTTGAAGTGGGAGAGACAGCATAAGAATCCGAGTATTCTGCTGCGAGGTTATAACTTGCGAAGTGCAGAGACGTGGTTGAAAGTAGGGCAGAAACGAACGCAGCATCGCCCAACAGCATTAATAGAAGAATTTATTGCTGAAAGTTTGCGGCAACCGCCCTTGGAATCCCTCGATGTTTTTATTTCTTATTCTCGCGTAGATTCGGATTTAGCCAGAAAGCTCAATAACGGACTGCAACTACAGGGAAAAACCACCTGGTTCGACCAAGAAAGTATTGCCTCGGGAGCGGATTTTGCGCGAGAAATCGAGCAGGGCATCCAATCGTCAGATAATTTCTTATTTATTCTTTCCCCGCAATCGGTAAATTCACCCTATTGCGCGATGGAAGTGGAGTATGCAGCCAATTTGAACAAGCGGTTTGTGACGCTGCTGCATCGATCGGTCAATTCAGAAGACTTGCATCCGGAGTTAGCCAAAGTCCAGTGGATTGATTTCAATCAAAACGAGGGGGATTTCAATGCCAATTTTAATCAATTGGTCAGAACCCTGGATACCGACAGAGAACACTTACACAATCATA
Source organism: Microcoleus sp. AR_TQ3_B6 (assembly GCF_036702785.1). Lineage (NCBI taxonomy): Bacteria > Bacillati > Cyanobacteriota > Cyanophyceae > Oscillatoriales > Microcoleaceae > Microcoleus > Microcoleus sp. AR_TQ3_B6. The sequence continues at coordinate 41,531 of NZ_JAUBVJ010000054.1, forward strand.
CGAAATGGTCTCAGCGGGCGTTGGAGTGGCAGCAAAAAAATAAGACGAAAGATCTACTATTGCGCGGGAGTGAATTGGCGATCGCCGAAGTTTGGTTGAAAGACATTCAATCACAAAAGAAACAGCCCGTCGCGACGGAGTTACAAAAGGCATATATAGCCGAAAGTAGCGCAGAAAAACGCAAAAATAAGATGCTATTAACGGGAGCGGTCGTGGGTGCGCTCTCGATCATGACATTTGTCACTATTGCCACAACTTTTTTGCTATTAGTGGTGAATGAACAATCTAAAGAAGTGACAACTGAAAGGGAGCGCGCCGAGAAGTTAACGGAAAAGGCTTACCGCGTGCAGACTTTGCTCGAAGCCGAGCCCGTAGAGGCACTCATTCGGGCGATTCAAGCCACAGGTGAAAACGCACCTCCATCGTCAAAGGTTGACCCGAAGACGTGGGCCCAGGTGCAGTCTAGCTTGCGCGATGCCACCGAAGATGCCAGAGAGCGCAATCTCCTGACAGCAAACACAGAGGCAGTCAACTCATTAGCGTTGAGTCCAGACGGCAAAACCCTCGCGAGTGCGGGTGATGACGGGAGGATTCGCCTGTGGAATACCTCTGGCTATCCCACCCATCAACAGCTCGACCCGTTGCCCAAGGGGCTTAAAACCGCCCTCCATTCCGTGGCATTTAGCCCAGAAGGCAAAACGATCGTCAGTGGCGATGATAAGGGGACGATTCGCTTGTGGGACATCTCTGGTAAGCTCATCAAAGTCTTCAAAGGGCATCAAGGCAATGTCTGGTCAATACGATTTAGCCCCGATGGCCTCACGATCGTCAGTAGTGGCGAGGACGGGACGATTCGCCTGTGGAATACTTTAGGCAATCCCGTCGGTAAACCTTTTAAAGGGCATAAGGGTGGGATTCGATCGATCGCATTAAGTCCCGATGGAGAAACCATCGTCAGTGGCGGCAAAGACAAAACGGTTCGTTTGTGGACTCGTCAGGGTCAACCCATTGGTCAACCTTTTGGTCAACCTTGGAGGGGGCATAAGGAGGAGGTCGCGTCAGTGGCCTGGAGCCCCGATGGTAAAACCATTGCCAGTGGCAGCGATGACGGGCTGATTCGTTTGTGGAACACCTCGGGGGAACGCATCGGTCAACCCTTCAAAGGGCATGAGGGTACATCGATTAGGTCACTCGCATTTAGTCCCACGGGTAGCGTCATCGTCAGTGGGGGCGGGGATGGAAGCATTTCTCTTTGGGATCTGGGGGGGAAGCCTCTCCTGAGTCATCCCCTCATCGGGCACCAGGGTGCAGTCTCGTCCGTGGCATTGAGCCGCGATGGCAAAACCATTTTCAGTAGCGACTATATCGGGACGATTCGTCTGTGGGATAGGGACGGCTACCTCATCGCTCAACCCTTCACCGGGCACGACTTTGGAGTAGACTCAGCGGCATTGAACCCCGATGGCAAAACCATTGTCAGTGGTAGCTATGACGGTACAATTGGCCTATGGGATACCTCAGGCAAGCCCATCGGTCAGCCCTTTAAAGGACATACAGGTACGGTCAATTCAGTGGCATGGAGTCCAGACGGCAAAACCATTGTCAGTGGTAGCGCGGACAAGACGCTCCGCCTGTGGGATCGCTCTGGCAAGCCCATCGGTCAACCCTTTGAGGGACATCAAGGTTCGGTCAACTCCGTGGCATTTAGCCCGGACGGCAAAACAATCGTCAGCGGTGGCGATGACCGGAAAGTTCGCCTGTGGAATACTTCAGGCAATCCCATCGGTCAACCCTTTAAAGGGCATAAGGATGCGGTCAACTCGGCGGTATTTAGTCCGGATGGCCTCACGATCGTCAGTGGCAGTCGGGACCGTACGCTCCGCCTGTGGGATGGCTCTGGCAAAACCATCCGTAAACCCTTTAGAGGACACACCCATATAATCCGCTCGGTGAAATTTAGCCCGGATGGCAAAACCATTGCCAGCGGTAGTTGGGATGCCACGCTTCGCCTGTGGGACACCTCCGGTGAACCCATCGGTCAGCCCCTCCTGGGAGATATGAACCCAGTCGATTCAGTTGCGTTTAGCCCTGACGGTAAAAGCATTATCAGCGGCAGTTCGTATGGCACGCGCAAATGGCGCGTTGGCACTTGGGAAGATTGGCTGAAGATGGCGTGCAACCGAATAATTTTACATCCCGTTTTAGTCACGCCCGAAACGCAGTTTGGTGAGGATACGGAAATGATCTCCGTGGCGAAAGAGGCGGGGGAAACCTGTCAAAAGTGGGCCTGGAACGATGCGGAAAAAGCCCAGTTTTTAGTCAATCGAGGTCGATCAATCTCGCAGCAAGGCGATTTCAGCCTAGCCATCAGGACGTTCCAAAAGGCCCAGAAATTATCGCCCAGCATTAAGGTGCCAGCAGAGGACAAGGTTAAACGGTGGGCTGCTGAAGGTTTGATCGAAAAAGGGGAAAACCTAGTCAAAGAGGGTGAAGTTCAGAAAGCAGTGGATGCCTTCGAGAAAGCAAAGCAGTTCGACGCAACCTGGAAGATCCCTCAAGAGTCTTGGCAGAGGCTGTGTAAGTACGGTGTGCAGCAGCGAGAGGCAAAGACCGTGATCTCGGCGTGCGATACGGCGGTAGCACTTGCACCGGGCGATATCCGGGCTCGAGATATTCGTGGGGTGGCCCGGGCGCTGATGGGGGATAGGGCAGGGGCGATGGCAGATTTTCAAGCGTATATCAAGGGCACGGATTCGGCAGAGGGCAAAAAACAGCGCCAAGGCTGGATTGATGCCCTGAAAAAGGGTGAGAATCCGTTTACAAAGGATGAGATCGCTAAGTTGTGGCGATGAGTTCAGGGGGAACAGTTATCAGTTATCAGTTATCAGTCAACAGTGAATTGAATGGTTGTTAGATCTTGACTAAATAGCCAGATACTTTTCTAAAATTCCTCCGAGTTGTTCACCACGATCTGGTTGACAGCGAAGGAATTTTTTGTGAATATTTTCACTCGACCGAAAACCAAGGCTTAATGATCTGGGAGAGTCAACCACACTCAGCGTCAAAACTGACAATTCATATCAATTACGGTAACACCGTCGGTCATTGTTGACTGTTGACTGTTGACTGATGACTGTTGACTGTTGACTGTTGACTGATGACTGTTGACTGTAGAAGGAGGGGTCAAAAAACTAAAAATTGCGCGAATTATTTGTTGGCCTCGGGATTCGACTTTACGCCCGACTTCGGAGCGCGGATTTGAGATCGAGAAGCAAACTGAATTCCCTTGGATGAACCTGTTGTCTAGCCGAGTCTACCAAAACGCTTTAATTGACTTGAAAGATGCCTTATATCAAATCCGTTAGCATCGAAATAGTAAATTCGAGTTCACTGTTCACTGTTGACTGTTCACTGTCAACAGTCAACCGTCAACAGTCAACATCATTCCGGTGCAACCGGAAACGATATTACAAAACTCCCCCTCAACCGGGCTTATAGCAATGCCGAAATCTTGAATTCATAGCTGTATTCAGCAACGCCAAAAATTTTAACAATAAAAAATGCAGTTGTAAATTTGCACAAAATCACCAACCGCGGTAAAATTCTAATTGCTTTGTTTGCAAATCTAGCGTAAATTCCAATTGGGAATTAAAACCAATCATTGAAATATGTCTAAGACTTACACAGTTGAATTGCTCCACCAAGGCTCAACCTATACCGTAGAAGTGCCGGAAGATAAACAAATTCTGCAAGTGGCCAACGCTGCCGGCATCGATCTGCCTAACTCTTGCAATGCAGGGGTTTGTACTACTTGCGCTGCTAAAATTATTGAGGGTGAAGTAGAGCAAGTTGATTGCATGGGCGTCAGTCCCGAACTTCAGGCAGAAGGTTATGTGTTGCTGTGCATTGCTTATCCCCGATCGAACTTGAGGATAGAAACCGAAAAAGAAGACATTGTGTACGATCGCCAGTTCGGTAAATCCTAGGACTAAGCTAAAATTGACCTAAGTACCGATCAAAGTAAAACCACTATGGATCGCCCCATGACCACCCATTTCATTTCCGCAGAAGTTGACCTCCACGATACCGCCGAAGAATTGCACTCGGCGATTGAAATTGAACTGCAAAAGCACGGCGAACCCCTGCGGTGGGCAGTCACAGACGTGGATGTTGATCGGCAAAAGGCTGTGGTAGAAGGCTACGTGCTCGTGGAAGCCTCCCCCGCAACAGCGTGAACCAGCGCCCTTTCACAGTGGTTTTGATAGTCCCCACAGGCGTTGGAGCCTCGATCGGGGGCTTTGCAGGAGATGCGCTGCCCGTGGCTAGGGCGATCGCCCAAATTTCAGACACCCTGATCACTCACCCCAACGTCCTCAACGGCGCCCAACTTTATTGGCCCATACCTAACGCACTCTACGTTGAAGGTTACGCCCTTGACAAATTTGCTGCCGGATGCTGGGGCCTGCAACCGGTACATCAAAATCGCATCGGCTTAATCCTCGATGCCGGCATTGAACCAGACTTGCAGTTGCGCCACTTGCAAGCCGTTGATGCTGCGAGAGCTACATTGGGTTTGAATATAACCGATTTTGTTTTAACCGATCGCCCCCTGCAAGTAGAATTGCGTATTTCTGAATCAGGGGCATCCTGGGGGACGATCGGCAATCCAGACAGTTTATTGCGCGCTGCCGAAAAATTAATCGAACAAGCAAGAGTAGAGGCGATCGCAGTTGTAGCCAGATTTCCCGACGATGAAGGCAGCCTCGCCCTCGAAAACTACCGCCGCGGCAAAGGAGTTGACCCCCTCGCCGGCGCGGAAGCTGTCATCAGCCACCTCATCGTCAGGACCTTTAAAATCCCCTGCGCCCACGCCCCCGCCTTGTCAGCGCTTCCCCTCGATCCGCACCTGTCCCCGCGATCGGCTGCTGAGGAAATCGGCTATACTTTCCTACCTTGCGTGCTTGCGGGCCTGGGCAAAGCCCCCCAATTTGTCACTCCTACTGTGGGACAGGCATCTTGCCTGTCGCAGGTATTGGGCGGGCAAGATGCCCGCACGCAGGTATTGGGCGGGCATCTTGCCCGCCCCACAAGAGAGAAATTCTATGCAAACAGGCGAGATTTCGAGTCCCAGGGTTTGTGGGCCGATCGAGTCGATGCGGTGGTGATACCCGCCACAGCCTGCGGCGGCAGTGCTATTCTGAGTTTGAGCGGGCGTGAGTCCGTACAAATCATCGCTGTCGGCGACAACAAAACCCAGATGCAGGCGACTCCAGAAAAACTCGGAATCCAAGCTTTGCAGGTAAACTCATATTTAGAGGCGATCGGAGTTTTGGTCGCAAAGCGAGCCGGCATCAGTCCAGCTTCCTTGGGTGCAGACATCTCCCCCCTGCGTCGTTTGTCTGACTAAACCCAACAAATCTCAAATCTCAAATCTCAAACCTCAAATCTAAAAGTGATTAAGTGGCACAAAAACTTCCAGAACATCATGAAATTGAACCCTTGACGCGCACCCAAGTTTTAGTAGCAATGGGCGTGACAGCAATTATGTTGCTGGCGGTAGGTAAATTGTGGTTGCTATTTGGATCGCTATCGCTTTTGCCAGTCAAATTGATAGGAATGGACTTGCTCAAAGGATGTGCGCTCGGACTGGCAATTACAGGCGGCAGTGCGATCGTTTATCACCTCTGGCCCGGTTATCGCCGCAGTGCAGACGTTTACTTGGAAGTAGTGCTCAAACCTTTGTTTTGGCCGGATTTAATTTGGCTGGGACTGCTGCCGGGACTTAGCGAAGAATTGCTATTTCGAGGCGTGATGCTGTCTGCTTTGGGATTGAATGTTACCGGTTTAGTTTTATCGAGTTTTTGTTTCGGCATTCTGCATTTGGGAGGCATGGATCAGTGGCCTTATGCTGTTTGGGCAACCGCTGTCGGATTGCTGTTGGGTTACAGCGTTTTAGCGACTGGGAATTTGTTAGTGCCAATTACGGCTCATATCTGTACGAATTTGATTTCTAGCTGTGTTTGGAAGTGGGAACACAATGCGGTGAAGCGGTAGGATAGATGGATATCGACCATAAAGCGGGTGATTGAAATCCCTAGCAACGCGATCGCACGAGGAGAAGTACGATCGTTTTTTCGCTTGGCTGCAACATAATGGTGACGTATTTGCCTGACACATAGCAGGTTTAGGCTTTGTGTAGACAGGAAATTTGTTCAAGTCCCGATAATAGCAATTATGAAAAATATTGCTACAGTCCTGATGTTGGGTTGCACTTCGTCCCACCCAACCTACTTTTGTGATTGTTGCAGAACTTTTCATAATTGCTATAAGAGGAGCGAGATTAATTGAGAAATAGGAATCCTACACCAGAATAATTCCGGTGTTTTTAGACCTGCTAATCTCAAGCAGGTTTCGCCTCGATCGCACTTACTGGCCCCCTTGTTTGGATCGTATTAGTCACCTTGAATCCCGCCGATGAAAGTAAATTATAAAACTCATCCTCTGTACGCATAAAATTACCGCCCAGAATGAACAGATTTAGACTGATCTGACCCATAAAGGGCGACATTTTGCCTTTAGGCAAGATAAAATCAACAACCACCAGCCTGTCTTTAACAGTCATAGCTTGGTAGCAGTTAGTAAGAATTTTAATAGCATGAATATCATCCCAATTGAGGAGGACGCGAGAAATTAAGTAAAGATCGCCATCAGGGAGAACCGCATCAAAAAAGTTTCCTCCAACTATTTGACACCTATCTGCAACTCCAGCCCCTTCCAAAACCCGCTGCGCACTAACAACCACCTCTTCGCGATCGAACAAAATAGCTTGCATCTTGGGATTCGCATTCAAAATAACAGCCGTTAGAGTTCCAATGCCCCCTCCAACATCCACAAGTGTCTTAACTTCTGAAAAATCATAAGCTTCAAGAACCGGAAGCAGCCACTCTCTTGTCGTCTCCTTCATCCACTCATTAAAATTTCCACTAGCCTCCGAATCTTGCTTTAAATAACTATAAAAGTCCCTATTAAAAGTATGATTAAATGCAGTTTTTCCCGTCTTTATACCGTATAGTAAATTTCCCCAAGCCTGATAGCCCTCATCACCCATTGCCATAACTGTACCCCGTAAAGAATCAGAAGTACCAGTCCGGAGATGTTTTCCCAGAGAATTTAAGCAAAACTTCTCATTATCTTCCACAGAAAATACACCCACGCTTACTAGCATACGCATCAGGTGATACATACCATGAGAATTTACACCAGCAGCTTTTGCAAGTTCATCAGCATTCTTAGAACCGTCACTCAGAATATCTGCAATTCCCAGTTTAGCCGCTACAAAAAGAGCCTGGGATGTTTTAAACCCAAACGTCATTTCTAGTAGCACTGAGGATGAGCTTTCACCTTCGGATTGGATATTATCTGCGTATAAAGTCATGGGAACTCCTTTGAAAGTTATCTATTTAAGAATTAAAGAGGCAGTATCCAGAAATATAGAGATTACTGTCGTCTCCACATTTAGCAACACTGACTCAACACACAAACTGTTAGGTCAAAAGTGCGCTTCAGCGCCACAAAGTACCTCTCTCGTCTCAATTAGCTGCCTTGCCTCATCAAGGTATACTCTAAGTTGTTCAGCCATAACCTGAACATGAGGGGGATAATTCATAGTGATATGATTCCCCGGCACTTCTCCTACCTCTACACCGACGGAAGCAACCTGCATCCAGGGCAATTCTGGATTTTTAGGATTAACTTCATTTTGTTCCTTAGCACGGAAAAAGATGATTCGACCCGGATAATTTTGGGGTATGTAATTTTGCATCGCTTGGGCGTGTACTTTAAACAGATGAAGAAACTGGCGAATCTGAGGTAATCCAAAATGTGGAGGAACTACCCTATTAGCAATCTTTACTTGCTCCAAAAAGTAGAGAAGTTGCTCCTCTGGTTCCAGTTTTTGAAGAACCTCCATAGAAAGAGACATATTGAAACCAACGCCTAGTAAATATACCAAAATAGCTGTATCATCTTCCCTCGCTAAAACGGGCATTTGACCAGGGCCAGGGGTATCTATTAAAGTTAGCACTGCTATCTTTTCACCTTGGGCATTGAGTTGCTGCGCCATCTCAAAAGCAACAGTTCCTCCAAAGGAAGAACCACCCAAAAAATAGGGGCCTTCAGGTTGTTGAACGCGTACTGCTTCAATATAGCGAGCAGCCATCTCCTCAACTTTAGTAAAAGACTCTGTTTCCCGATCTGAAGCGTCCGCTTGTATACCAAAAACAGGCTGATCGGAACCTAGATAACGCGCTAAATCCCGATAAATATAAACGTGACCCCCTACCGGATGGACTAAGAACAAAGGTTGTTTAAAACTACCGCGCTGAATTTCTACTAACAAAGATTCAGAAGCTGGCTGTAGTGGCTGGTTAGAATTATCCGATAAGTCGGAAGTGTTTTTAATTAATGTAGCCAAAGCAGCAATAGTCGATGATTGCAATAGGCTATGGGGAGACAAGGATTGTTGCAGTGTTTCGTTTAACTTAGTTATTAGTTGAACTGCTAATAATGAGTCTCCGCCTAAATCAAAAAAGTCATCATGAATTCCTACTTGCTCGATACCTAAAAATTCTTGCCAGATACTAGCAATAGTTTGCTCAATTTCATCTCTAGGAGCAATATAGGTATTGGGTAAATTCGGTCTAGAGTGAGGTGGTGTTGAATCTACTGGTTGGGAATTTTCATCTGGTAAAGATGCAGTTTTAATCGGTTGCTCGATTCCTGGTGCTTCAATCCAGTAACGTTGGCGCTCAAACGGATATGTTGGCAATGGGAGACGATAACGCTGCTCCGAAGCATAAAATTTAGACCAATCTATTTGTACTCCTCCTAACCAGAGTTTACCCAATGTAGTAAGTAAGAAAGCTACATCTGAATTTTGGTCTTGTGGATGGCGCAATGAAGAAAGTACAATCTGCTGGGCCCCCTTATTGGGATGCTGTTTTGCTAGCGTGTTCAACGTCCGTCCGGGCCCCACTTCTAGCAAGATTTGATTTTTGTCTTTTAATAGCTTTTGTAAGCCTTCTGCAAAGCGTACTGTTTGCCGCAAATGTTGAGCATAATAACTCGGATTTGTCGCCTCCATTGCTGTAATCCAATTACCAGTAAAGTTAGACAAATATGGAATTTTAGGCGCTTTCAGCTTAACTTTTTTCACCTGTTCGGTGAAGGGTTCTAAAATTGGCTCCATCATCTGTGAATGGAAAGCATGAGAAGTGTGCAATCGGCGACACTCTATACCTTTTTCGAGTAGTTTTTGTGCCAATTCATCTACGGCATCAGTAGCACCTGAAACCACGCTCATAGATGCTCCGTTAATAACAGCTAAATCGAGTTTATTGCCCAAAGATGCTTGCAATTCCTGTTCTGGAAGTGGAACTGCAAGCATGGAACCACTCGGCAGTTGTTGCATTAATTTACCTCGTGCAGCTACCAAGGATAAGCCATCTTCTAAGGAGAAAACACCAGCCAAACAAGCTGCTACATATTCACCAATGCTATGACCAATCATCGCTTTGGGATGCACTCCCCAAGACATCCACAATTTAGCTAAAGCGTACTCGATCGCAAACAGTGCTGGCTGTGTAATCGCAGTCTGTTTTAATTGGTTTGTAGCTGCTTGTGCTAGTGCTTCATTTGGATAAAGTACGTGGCGCAGATCGATTCCCAAGTGAGGTTTAAGAATTTCCGAACAGATATCGATGTGTTCGCGAAATGTTGTTTCAACTTGGTAGAGTTCCCAGCTCATATTAATGTACTGCGAACCCTGTCCTGAAAACATAAATACGACAGGTCGGTTTTTGGACTCTTGTAAGTTGGTAAAAACTCGTTTGGGATCGAGATTGTCGAGAGCGATCGCGCCCTCTTCAATGTCATTACAAACTACTATCCGTCGATGGCTGAAAGCTCTTCTACCAACTTGAAGCGTATAAGCAACATCCGCAAGATTTTCATCGGGATGCTGCTTTAAATAGTTGCTCAAATTTACCGTTGCACAATCAAGTGCAGAGCTAGTTTTTGCAGATAAAACCAACAGTTGTGATGGTCGGGATTTTCCCGATTTTTCTACAGTAGGCGCTTCTTCTAGCACCACATGAGCATTAGTTCCACCGATGCCAAAGGAACTAACTCCAGCACGGCGCGGCGTTTTACCTGCTTTCCATTCCGAAAGTTTAGTATTAACGTAAAAGGGACTGTTGGCAAAATCAATCTTGGGATTAGCTTGTTCAAAATGCAAGCTAGGTGGTATTAATTGGTGTTTGAGAGCTTGGACAGTTTTGATTAACCCCGTGACACCAGCCGCAGTATCCAAATGTCCGATATTGGTTTTTGCCGAACCGATCGCACAAAAGCCTTTTTTCTTAGTTTCAAGTGAGAAAGCTTGCGTCAGCCCAGCGATTTCGATCGGATCGCCCAGAGGTGTTCCGGTTCCGTGAGCTTCTATATAGCTGACGGTTTCAGGGGAAATTTCTGCGATCGCCAGAGCCTCTGCGATCGCCTGCGCCTGACCATCTATACTGGGAGCTGTATAGCCAATTTTGGCACCATCATTATTGAGCGCAGAACCTTTAATCACCGCATGAATATAATCTCCGTCTGCGATCGCCTCCTCTAATCTTTTCAAAACCACAATTCCTACACCGCTACCGCTAACAGTTCCCTGGGCCTTAGCATCAAAGGCTCTACAGTGTCCGTCGGGTGAAAAAATCATTCCCTCCTTATAAAAATATCCTGTTTTTTGGTTAACGCCTATAGAAACGCCACCAGCCAAAGCCATATCGCATTGGTAACTCAGCAAGCTTTGGCAAGCCATGCTAATAGCAACCAATGAAGTAGAACAGGCTGTTTGTACAGTAATACTCGGTCCTTTCAAGTTTAATTTATAAGAAACGCGAGTGGCTAGGAAATCTTTCTCATTGGCGATCGCAAGTTGGAAATCTCCAAATGATTCTCTAAGCTGATGATTGGGATAAAGGTTATTCAATAAATAACTATTGAAACTCCCTGCGCCTGCGTAAACCCCTATCGAACCTTCGTAAGTTTCTGAGTTGTACCCAGCATTTTCTAGAGCCTCCCAAGCTGACTCCAAGAAAAAGCGGTGTTGTGGATCTGTGATTTCAGCTTCTCTAGGATTAAACCCAAAGAATGAAGCATCAAATAACTCAATATCTTCTAGTACCCCTCTTGCTTTTACATAGCGGGGGTCACGCACCACTGATTGGTCAATACCTAAAGATTCTAGTTCTTGTTCAGAGAAGAAAGAAATAGATTCCACGCCATCGCGTAGGTTTTGCCAGAACTCATCAACATTTTTAGCACCAGGAAAGCGACCTGCCATGCCGATGATAGCGATACCTTCTCTAAACTGGGAAAATTCAGAGCTATCCATTTTTATTCTTTCCTTGCGATCGCTGTTTTTGCTTTTGGCGATTGATTGCGTCTTTTTGTTTATTAACGCGATCTTGATTTTGCCCTAAAGAAGATTTTTCCTCAGGTTCCTCACTTAAATATTTTGCCAAAGAGCTGATGGTTGGATACTTAAACATTTCCATGATTGAAACCTTTTTATCCACCAATTCGCGCAGTTTACTTTGAGCCTGAGCTATCAGTAATGAATTACCGCCTAGAGAGAAGAAACTATCCTCTACACCTACTTTTTCTAAGTGTAATACCTGTTGCCAAACGGTAGCGATAATTTGCTCTAGCTCAGTTTGGGGTGCAACATAAGTTGTTTCCAACTGCGGGTTAAGAGCGTCTGGAACTGGTAGCGCCAGAGTGTCTACTTTGCCATTGGGTGTTAGGGGAAAATGATTCACAAACACAAAGCTGGAGGGCACCATATAGTTGGGCAGCTTCTGCTTGAGAACATTACGTAAACTCCCGACCGATGTGCGTTGCAAAAATTTCCAGAAACCCTGAGTTTCCAGAAGATACGCTATGCTCTGTTGAAAAATAGCTTGTTCGTTCGCACCCAGAGCAAACTCAATCCCTGCTAGGTTTCCCCGGCACCAAGTGACTCTTCCCGCCAACCACCGCTCTTCACCGGAACCAGGCAGATGCAGGCGCAGGCGGACGCTTTGACCGGGCTCACAAGTATCTGGTACGCCCACTATGCCGACGCCAGCTAATGACATGTCTTCTGTGCGAAGTTTCACCGCCGGGTTCCCGTCAAATTCTGCCAGACAATCACTTTTGAAGGGAGTACGTTCTGGTATGAGGTTGGAAACGATATAAGCAGCTACTAAGCACTGATTACCGGACGCATCTTCCCGCTTCATAACGACGCACTCCCGCACATCCGGGTGTTGGCTCAATACCGCCTGAATCTCGCCGAGTTCGATGTCCCATAAATTATCATCTACACCAACTTTTGCTGGGTGCAATACTTGTTGCCAAGCTGTAGCGATCGCTTCTTCGCTCTCTGTCTCGGGTGCAGCATAATCCAACTGTGGGTTAAAACTATCTGGCTCTGGCAGCGCCTTGCGGTCTATTTTGCCGTTCGGTGTCAGTGGCAACGTCTTCAAAAACACAAAGCTGGAGGGCATCATATAGTTGGGCAGTTTCTGCTGGAGAAGATTGCGTAAACTCCCGACCGCTGTGCGTTGCAAAAATTTCCAGAAGCCATACGTTTCCAGAAGATACTCTATGGTGTGTTGAAAAAGATCTTGTTCGCTCGCACCCAGAGCCAGCTCAATCCCTGCTAGGTTTCCCCGGCACCAAGCGACAGTTCCCGCCAACCATAGCTCCTCATCGCATTCAGGCAGATGCAGGCGCAGGCGGACCCTTTGACCGGGCCCACAAGTATCTGGTACGCCCAGGAGGCCGACGCCACCTAATGAGATGTCTTCTGTGCGAAGTTTCACCGCCGGGTTCCCGTCAAATTCTGCCAGACACTCACTTTTGAAGGGAATACGTTGTGGTGTGAGGTTGGAAACAATATAAGCTACTAGGCGCTGATTGCCCCACGCATCCTCCCGCTTCATAACGACGGACTCTCGCACATCCGGGTGTTGGCTCAATACCGCTTCGATCTCCCCGAGTTCGATGCGGAAGCCGCGAATTTTCACTTGCTGGTCGATGCGACCCAGGAATTGGATATTGCCGTCGGATAGGTAGCGGGCTAAGTCGCCTGTTTTGTAGAGGCGCGAGCTCGGTTCGTCGCTAAAGGGATTGAGGATAAAGCGTTCCGCAGTTAGTTCGGGCCGGTTGAGGTAGCCCCGTGCTAAACCAGCACCGCCAATGTATAACTCTCCGGGAATGCCGATCGGAACAGCTTGCAGTTGAGCATCTAGAATATAGACCTGTGTATTGGCAATAGGCCGACCGATGGGCAGTGACTCTTTACTATCGGTAAATTCGGCGATGGTGGCACAGACGGTGGATTCCGTTGGCCCATAAGCATTAAAAAATCGACGCCCTGATGACCATTTGGCTGCGAGGTCGGGGGAAGAGTCTTCTCCGGCGACGATAATTGTCCGCAACGCGGGTAGTTCCTCAGCGGGTAGTACCGCCAGCACTGACGGTGGCAGCGTAACAGTCGCGATCGCATAGTCGCGCAATAGCTGAATCAGAGATCCTCCAGGTAGCAGGGAGTCCCGCGTTCCCATTACCAGGGTCGCTCCTACCATCAAGGCCATGACAACCTCCCAAATCGAGGCATCAAAGCTCAAAGAGGCAAACTGGAGGACACGACTGTTCGGTTGCACATTGAAGATCCGGATCTGTGCTGTAGCCAGGTTGCTTACCCCAGAGTGCGCCACTAGAACACCCTTGGGCTTCCCTGTAGACCCGGAAGTGTAAATCACATAGGCCAGGTTCTCAGGCGTTAAGCTGCATCCAGGGTTTTCCTCACTCTGTCGCTCAATGATTTCCCACTCTGTGTCCAGGCAAACGATACGTGCTTGGTGTTTGGGAAGAGATTCGACCAACTGCCTCTGAGTCAGGAGCACTGGTACTTGGGCATCTTCTAACATGAAAGCCAAACGTTCTGGGGGATAAGCCGGGTCTAGGGGTACATAAGCTCCACCAGCTTTGAGGATGCCAAGCAGGCCTACTACCATTTCCAATGAACGCTCTACACAAATACCCACCAATACCTCTGCACCCACACCCAAATTCCCAAGGTGGTGCGCTAACTGATTAGCTCGTTGATTCAGCTCTTTATAGGTAA